>JBIKSI010000152.1:0-7394 GCA_044348665.1 Crocinitomicaceae bacterium | reverse complement strand
CAATTTGTATTGGGAATTTAAGTTTAGGTGGAACCGGAAAATCACCTACAACCGTATTTTTAATAGAGAAATTGAAAGAAAAATACAAAATTGAAACTCTTAGTCGTGGTTACGGAAGAAAAACCAAGGGATATATCAAAATATCAGATAAATCAACCGCTTTAGAGGTTGGAGATGAACCTTTGATGTTCTTCAAAAGATTTGAACATGATTCTAATGTGGGGGTAAATGTGTGCGAAAGTCGAGTTGAAGGAGTGAAAACTATTATTTCAAATGAAAAACCTGATTTAATTCTTCTTGACGACGCTTTCCAACATAGAAAAATAAAGGCAGGATTAAATATTTTGATTACTGACTTCAATAAATTATTTTGCGACGATTACATTTTCCCGGTGGGAACGCTGCGCGAGTCACGAGCAGGAAAAAAACGAGCTGATTTGATGATTGTAAGTAAATGCCCAGATAATATTACCGATAATGACAAATCAAAAATCAAGGAAAAACTTAAATTTAACCATGAAAACACCTTTTTTTCATCCATCGAATATACTGACTTAATTTCTGTTTCAAAAGTAAAAACAGAGGTAATCGAGAACATCTTGTTGGTAACAGGAATAGCCCATCCAAAAGCACTTTTGGCCTATTTAAGCAATGATTATAAAGTAGAATTGATGCAATTTCCCGATCACCATAATTTTTCTGTGGAAGATATGCATCGAATTAATAAAAAATTTGATACTTTTGCAGATGGTAATAAAGCCATTGTGACAAGTGAAAAAGATTATATGAGATTAGTTGCATCTCAATTTGATCAATTTTTAGCGGAAAAACCCTGGTACTGCCAAAAAATATCAATCCATATTGATAGGGAAAATGAATTTTTAGAAAAAATAAACACGTATTTAACTTAACAAATTAAAAATAAAAGAATGTTAGAAAAATTTAACGAATCTGTTGCTTACATCAAAAGCAAAACATCTGTAAATCCAACTATTGGGATTATTTTAGGAACTGGACTTGGTGGTTTGGTGAAAGAAATTGAAATTATTGATGAAATTGCTTATTCAGATATTCCAAATTTTCCTGTTTCTACAGTGGAAGGTCATTCAGGAAAATTAATTTTTGGTAAATTAGGTGGTAAAAGTGTAATTGCAATGCAAGGTCGTTTCCATTTTTACGAAGGTTATGACATGAAACAAGTAACTTTTCCAGTAAGAGTTATGAAATTAATGGAAATTACGCATTTATTTGTTAGTAATGCTTCTGGAGGTGTTAATCCTGATTTTGAAATCGGTGAAATCATGATTCAAAATGACCATATTAACTTGTTCCCAGCTCATCCATTAATCGGAAAAAATATTGATGAATTAGGCCCTCGTTTCCCAGATATGTCAAAACCTTATGACCATGGAATGATCGACCTAGCAAAAACAATTGCTGCTGAAAACAACATTAGAGTTTCTACAGGAACTTATTGTGGCTTGACAGGTCCAACATTGGAAACTCCTGCTGAATATGGATATGTACGCGCAATTGGTGCTGATGCAGTTGGAATGTCAACTGTTCCTGAAGTAATCGTAGCTCGCCACATGGATGTTCCTTGTTTTGCAATTTCTATCATCACAGATCTAGGTGTTCCTGGAAAAATTATGGAAACAACGCATGAAGATGTTCAACGTGTTGCTGAAATTCAAGAGCCTAAAATGACTCTTATTATGAAAGAATTAATTTCAAGACTTTAATTATAAGTGAAAAGTGAAGAGTGGAAAGTTAAAAATATTTTTCACTCTTAATTCTTCACTCTTAACTCTTTAAATAAGGTGAGAGATAAATATCAAGTTGTAATCGGTTTAGAAGTTCATGCTCAAATGCTTACGAATTCAAAAGCGTATTCAAATGATGTCAATGAATATGGTGCAACGCCAAATTCTAATGTGAGTGTTGTTTCCTTGGGGCATCCAGGAACTTTACCCGTAATGAATAAAAAAACCATTGAGTTTGCAATAAAATTGGGCATCGCATGTTCAAGTAATATTGCAGAAAATCAATATTTTGCAAGAAAAAACTATTTCTACCCAGATTTACCGAAAGGTTATCAAATTACACAAGATAAAACTCCGATTTGCACAGGCGGATTTATCGAAATAAAAACGGATAACGAAGAATTTAAAAAAATCGGAATCACACGTATTCACATGGAAGAAGATGCTGGAAAAAGCATTCATGACGTTGATATTTACGATACCTTAGTCGATTTGAACCGAGCTGGAGTGCCACTTTTAGAAATTGTTTCCGAACCAGATATTCGTTCTTCACAAGAGGCTTACGACTATTTGACAGAAGTACGAAAATTATTACGTTACTTGGAAATTTGCGATGGAAATATGGAAGAAGGTTCCATGCGTTGTGATGCCAATGTTTCTGTCATGTTGAAAGATGCATCTGAATTTGGAACAAAAGTGGAAGTTAAAAACATGAACTCCATAAGAAACGTTCAACGTGCCATCGAATTTGAAATTACACGTCAAATTGAAGCACTTGAAAAAGGAGAAACTTTAACTCAAGAAACGCGCGGTTTTGATGCCTTAAAAGGAATAACAATTTCTCAAAGATCGAAAGAAGCAGCAAATGATTATCGCTATTTCCCAGAACCAGATTTACAACCATTAAAAGTAACGAGCGAGCAAATTAATGCTATTAAGCTTGAAATGCCTGCTTTACCAAAAGAACTTTTCAATAAATACACAAAAGAATTAGGGTTGTCAAGTTACGATGCATACAATTTAACTGATCAAAAAAATATTGCTTTGTTCTTTGAAGATTTGATTTTGCATACCAAAAATTACAAGGCTGCTGCGAATTTAATGATGGGTGAAGTAAAATCCTATTTGAATCAAAATGCTATTGAAATAGATAATTTCCCAATTAAACCAGCAAAATTAGCTGAATTAATTAGTTTGATTGATGAAGGAAAGGTTTCAAATTCTGTTGCAAATCAACGAATTTTCCCAGAATTAATTCAAAATCCGGATGAAGAAGCAATTGATATAGCAACAAAACTAAACTTGATTCAAGAATCTGACGAAAATAGTATCAAAAATTACATTTCTAAGGTTATCGAATTAAATCCAAATGAAGTTGCTCGCTATGTTGGAGGAGAAAAACAATTAGTTGGTTTTTTTATGGGACAATTGATGAAGGTTTCTCAAGGTAAAGCAGACCCAAAACAAGCAAATCAACTGATGAGATCCATGTTGGACGAAGTTGTTTTGTAAATAAAAATATTTAAATTGTATGAAAATAGTTTCAAATTTTAGTTTAACACTATTCTTTGCCTTAACTTTTCTTTTTTTCTCTTGTGGCGAAAATACTGAAAATGAAACAGATGAAAACTCTGAAAACCAAGAAATTGAGACGAAAAAATTACCAGATAATTTTGAAATTAATGGTATCATTCAAGGAGCTGCAAATCAACCTTTAAGTCTTGAAGCTGTTAGTTCGGAAGGTACAATTAGACTTGCTGAAACAGCTGTTAAACAAGACGGAAGTTTTACTTTAAAAGGAAATATCCAAGGAATGGGAGTTTACCAATTAAAATTAGGTTTTGCTGACAATAAAATCATTCCACTGACCTTAGAACCTAAAGACAAAGTCAATCTCAGTGCAACTTACGAAAAGTTTGAGCTTTTACCAGTTTGGAAAGGCACAAAATGGGCTGAACCATTAACCTTATATATGAGTAAATTCAATGATTTCGCTTTAAAACAAATGGAACTGGCTCAGAAAAAGGAATTATCGCAAGAACAGCAAATGAAGGAATTTTTACAATTAAGAAAATCCTTGGACCTTTTTGCCGCTGAGCAAATGACTAAAGACCCTTCAAACCCAGTAAATATTGTACTTACAACTTCCTTAACACCTGCAATGGGTTTTGAATATTGGGATAAAAATAATTTAATTGTTTTAAAAAAAGTCTCTGAAGCTTATTCAAAAAATTATAAAAATTCTCCAATTTCTATGTCATTAGCTGCGCAAGTAAAAGAAATTGAATCTTCATACAACGACTTTATTCTTTCTAAATCGGGAAAAAAATCGGCTCCAGAAATTGCGCTTAAAAATCCTGAAGGGAAAGTAATTAAATTATCTTCTTTGAAAGGTAAAGTAGTTTTAATAGATTTCTGGGCATCTTGGTGTGGACCTTGTAGAAGAGAAAATCCAAATGTGGTTCGCATGTACGAAAAGTACAAAAATAAAGGGTTTACAGTCTACAGCGTATCACTTGACAAAGATGCAGAAGCATGGAAAAGAGCCATTAAATCAGATGGATTAGTCTGGCCAAATCATGTGAGCGACTTACTTGAATGGGACACACCTATGAAAGATCTTTACGGATTTAATTCAATTCCATACACAGTTTTAGTTAATAAAGAAGGAAAAATTATTGGTACAAACCTTAGAGGTCAAAATTTGGAACAAAAATTGTTAGAGGTTCTGTAAATTTATACATCAAACATGAAAAAAATTACATTTATACTTAGTTTTATTTTTATTTCGCAACTAATTTTCGCACAAATTAAAGTGAAAATTTCTGGAAATATTTTTAACTTAAATAAAGATAGCATCGCCATTTCCCAAGTAATGAATAACCGTTATTACGATTATTTTAAAGTTGGTACTGACAAAAAAGGTGATTTCAAAATTGATGGTTCGTTGCCGCAAGCAGATTATTATGTTATACGCGTTGGAAATCAGCAAACAAATTTGATTTTAAGAAATAATTCTGACATTAAAATCTATGGTGATGCTAAGAATTTTGCTCAATTTAACAACATTTTGAATTCTGACGAATCGAAAAAAATAAATGAATTGGTTAACAATTTGCAAGCTTATAATTACAAAAAAGATTCTGCTACAAACTACCTAAAAAATCACCCAGATCAAGAGGCGGCAATCAATCAGTCTTTTAACAAGGTTTACTATGAGTTTAATAATTATAAAAACAGCTTTCTAAAGGAGAATCCTAACTCCCCTGCCCTATTGCCATTAATTTCCCAAGTTGACACCGAAAAAGAATTTCCACTTTACGAAGAAATTGTGCGTCAATTAGTACTTGGATTTCCAGAATCTCCAACAATTCAGCAAGTTAAAGGTCAATACGAGCAATTAAAAATCAAAAAAGAATCCATGAATTTCTTGAATGATGGAAACATTGCGCCAGACTTTGAACAAGCCAAAATGGATGGAACAACAATGAAACTGTCAGATTTACGTGGAAAAGTTGTGTTAATTGACTTTTGGGCATCTTGGTGCGGACCTTGCAGACAAGAAAATCCGAATGTTGTGAAGTTGTACGAAAAATACAAAGATGCTGGTTTTACGGTGATGAGTGTTTCTTTGGATAAAGATAAAGCCGCTTGGCAAAAAGCCATTGAAAAAGATAAACTTACATGGCCAAACCATGTAAGTGATTTGAAATATTGGGGGAATGAAGCAGCAAAATTGTACAAAGTTTCAGGAATTCCTTTCACCGTATTGATTGACCAAGAAGGAAAAATTATCGGAAAAAATTTAAGAGGTATTGATTTGGAAAACAAATTAAAATCTATCTTTGAAAAATAAGTAAGTACATCTTGGAAGAAAAAAAAATCTATTTTGCATCTGATTTTCATTTAGGAGCGCCAAACTATGAAAAAAGTTTAGCGCGGGAAAAGGAAATTTGTGCTTGGATGGATTTCATTAAACCTACTTGCCAAGAATTGTTTTTGGTAGGTGATATTTTCGATTTTTGGTTTGAATACAAGCATGCAATCCCGAAAGGTTTCGTGCGCTTGCAAGCAAAAATCGCATCATTTACCGATGAAGGAATTCCAGTACATTTTTTCACTGGCAATCACGACATGTGGATTTTTGATTACATCCCAAAAGAATTAGGCGTTTGTTTGCATCGTAAACCTATTGAGCGGACATTTTTTAACCAAAAAGTATTCATTGGTCACGGTGACGGTTTAGGTCCTGGGGATTTAAAATACAAATTTCTAAAAAAGTTCTTCGACAGTAAATTTTGTCAATGGGCATTTGCACGTTTTCATCCTAACTTTGGAATTGGTTTAGCAAATTGGTCTTCCCGTTCCAGTAGAGCTTCCACTGGAGCAAAAGACGACATTTTTTTAGGCGAAGAAAACGAGTGGCTCGTACAATTCTGCAAAGAAAAAATCAAAGAAAAACACTACGATTTATTCATTTTTGGTCACCGTCATTTGCCTTTAAACATAAAAATCTCAGAAAACTCTGCTTATCACAACTTAGGCGATTGGATAAAATATTATACTTATGGAGTGCTGGATTTTAATGGTTTTGAGTTAAAAGTTTGGGAGAAAATCAAAAAGTAAAGAAAATAATTACGAGAATGCAGTTATTTCTCATCAATTTTTCCAATAAAAATCATTTTTTATAAATTGTCCTCTACCTACTTTTACAAATAAAAAAATGAACTATTTTCTGACTTTGTTAGTGATATTGAATATTTCTTGCGGATTTGCGCAAGATTTGGAAAAGTTTTCAAAAAAAGAGCTAAAAGAATTAGCTATTACAAATAAAAGGCAGAATGACTCATTACTCCTATTGCTTCATGCTCAAAAAAAAGATATTGAAGAAAAAGACTCTTTGCTGAAAGATTTAAATGAAATTTTAGTTCAAATTGAGCAGAAATTAACAAAAATAGAATTTGAAAGTTCTGTTTGCAGAAGTTCTCGCGATAGCCTAAAAATCAATCTTATTAATAAAGAAAAGGAAGTCTCGCTTTTAAGTGATTCTATAAATAAAAATTTAAGCAAACTTAAAACTAACTATCCAAAGATGGATTGTGTTTACAAAGAAGAAAAAATTCCAGATTGTGACTTTCCAGTAAGCATAAAATCATGTAATTTTGGTCCCTTTAAAAGCATAAAGACTAGCACTCCCGATTTTAATGGTAACTATGGTGATTCTTATGATTTATTTAAGAAAGTAAACGGAAAGTATATTTCTATTAAGAATTCCGAAATTTTTAATGACAAGAAAATGGAATTACTTGAAAAAATAAACATTTCTGTTAAACAAAATTTCGATGATTTTTTAAATGGACCATTTGCGAGTGATTGCTTTGAAAATGCCTCATCTCCAAACATTACTTTTGATGATTTATCTATCCAATTTGCAGATGAAAAAATTGAGTTTATAGTTAAGTTTTCCATATCTTTTCTATGCTTTTCTGAAAAAAGTACTACAATACCATTTAGACGTGTTCCTTCATTATATGCGTCCCAACTATGATCATCTAAAAAAGAAAAACCATCCACAAGTGAGACATTTATTTTTGCTCCAAATTCAACTTTAGCATTCGATTTCCCTCTAAC
>JBIKSI010000151.1:0-7408 GCA_044348665.1 Crocinitomicaceae bacterium | reverse complement strand
CCTATATTTTGTTCCTTTTTCATATTCAAAAGTATGAAAAAATATTGAAAATAAGAAGTTTTTCAGACTTAAGTTATTTACAATCAAGTTGTTAATAACTAATTTGCCTTGCAACGGTCTTAAGTTATCATGCTAACGGTTTTTGATGACGACGACAAAATTTTTGAGTCGATAAAAGCAGGTGCAGATGGCTATATTTTGAAAAAATCAATCCCCGAAGAATTAGTAAATGCCATTAGAAATGCATCAATTGGAGGTTCATCCATTAGTCCTGGAGTTGCAACTAAAGTATTAAATGCTTTTAGAATTAATAATCAGCAGTCAAAAAATCAAGAAAATTTTAGTTTAAGTAAAAGAGAAAGTGAAGTATTAAATTTACTTACCAAGGGCTATTCTTATAAAAAAATTGCCGCAGAACTTTTTGTATCAATCGACACAGTTGGTTCTCATATAAAAAACATATATTCCAAATTACAAGTAAATTCAGCACCTGAAGCAATTGCCAAAGCCATGAAACACAAAATTGTAAAAACAGATTAAAAAAATATCGTTAACTATTTTTTTCTTTTTCTCAATTGCTCTTCTATTCTTTTGGTAATCAAATTAAAAAGAATTTTTGCATCTTTTTCGTTCAATTTTCTACCAAACTTCACAATTTTTCCTTGGTAATCAAACTCCAAACGCTCTCCTCCTCGTATCCAAGGGGAAGATTCCCAAAATGACTGAACTGAATTTTCTTTTGGCTGCTCAACTCTCATTTTTTGTATGTTTTCAAGAAAATAGGAATGTGCTTTACCATAACCTTTAATTCCACGTTTAATATACAAGGCTGATTCATTGACCTTTAAATACTCTTTCCCCCAAAGTAACCACAAAAATTGCCTTCCAACTCGAAAAGCATAATAAGCCCAAAAAACCATAAAAATTACAATAATTAGTTTCATTTGATCTTCATCTTTTGGGTTTTTACTCAATTTCAATGAAAAAAATGCCCAAGTCATCACAATTCCAATCGTAAACCACATGGAAACCCACGCTCCCATCAAGGCTTTTTGCCAACCAATATTCTCAGCATCAATAATGATCGTTGTTTTTAATTTGTCGTCAACAAAAGAAGTTCTTTCTCCAATCCATTTCATGCTGCAAAGTTAATATTTAAAAAGTTAGAGTTTGTTTTTGGTAGGTAAATATTTAAAGAAATTTGATGTTTTATAAAAATAAAAAAATGTATAAAAAAAATTGAGTTAAATCTGAAGTTTGTTTTATGTAACATTTCGATGTTTTTATGTAATACAACTAAATTTTCTCAATCGTATTTTTGCACTTGTTAAGTAAACAGGAAACTTTTCCTTTTTAAAAAGCACTAAAAATGAATAAATTAATAATTATCCTTATTGCAATTGGTTTCTTTTCTTGCAATAGTTCAAAAAAATCAGAAGAACTTGCAAAAGCTGAATTAGCAAAAAAAGAACTCGAAAATGAACTTAAATTAAAACAAAATGACATCGATTCTTTAGAATTCGCCAATGAAACGGCAGTTGTTCCAATTCAAAATAGTACCACGAACAATAATAATTACAGTCAAACAGCTGACAATGAATCAGAACCTGAAGCAAGAAAAAAAATGAATAACAAAACCAAAGGTGCATTAATTGGTGCTGGTTCAGGAATTGTTGCTGGCGCAGCTACTGGTGCAGCAGTGAGTAAAAAGAAAGGTAAAGGTGCGGTTGTTGGTGGACTTATTGGCGGTGCAGTTGGAACTGGAGTTGGTTATGGAATTGGCGCAAAAAAAGACAAGAAAGTTCCCATAAAATAAGCTATTTTAATCCAATATAAAAAGGGCAAAAATTATTTTGCCCTTTTTTTTTGCATAATTTAGTCTAAACATTTAAAGTATGATTCTGTAAAATAAGAACAAATAAAATACTCATCCTTGAATTCCTACTACTTCAAAATTGTTACGTTGCCTTTAATTATCTCTTCATTACCCCCAACACAAGTTACTTGCAAGTAATAATCAAAAACATCTGGATCTAATTTTCTACCTTTATAAGTTCCATCCCAACCAATTAAGGGGTCGGTAGATTCAAAAACTAATTCTCCCCAACGGTTGTAAACTCTCAATAACATTTTTGTAATTTGTAAGCCTCGAACATAAAAAAGCTCGTTTTTATTTTTGTCATTAGGTGAAAATGCGTTTGGAACAAAAACATATGGAGGCTTACATTCATCTGTAACACAAGTAATTGTAATAGTATCTGTAGCGACGCAAATCCCATCACTAATTTGAACTAAAAATGTGGTGGTTTCATTCACCGTCGCTGTAGTATTTTGTTCATTTGGACTTTGCAAACCATCTGTCGGAGTCCATGAATATGAGAAATTACCATTTGGATTTGCTGAAAGGTTTGTTTCTCCTCCACTAACAATAATGTATTCACTAGCTGTTGCCTCCACATTCCCAAAATAAACAGGGCTAACGTCAATTAAAATTGAATCAGTAAAATTACATCCAGTCGTGGTTGTGACATCTACAAATAAATAGCTTGCTGAGTCGGTAACTGCATTCACACTGGAAGGTGTAAGTTGTGTTTTGATCAAATCCGACGGATACCAATTATAAGTATAGGTGAAAGGACTATTATTTATGGCATTCACAATAAAATCATCACCTCTACACACTCGATTTTGTCCAAGTAAATCTAAACCAGAACTAACGAGACGCACTTCAACGCTATCAATTATAGAACAACCAAAATTAGATAGTTTCACGTAATATTTTTGAATGTTATTTTGTGGAGTGAAGGAATAAGTCGAATCACTGATGCTCAAATTTAATGTGTCTAAAAAATCAATTGTTGAAGACCAAATAAATTGATCTGCAATTCCAAAACCTGAGGCGAAAAGCTCAATTTCATTTGCTTCACATAAAATGGTATCATTTGAAACAAGGTGATTAAATGGATTACCTACTGAAATCAATATTTTTGCTGTATCAGTTAATAAACAAATGCTGTCTTTGGTAACCAAGGTCACTTCATAAAATCCAGGAATTGTAAATGTCTTACTTGGATTAAAAATGATTGAAGTTGTATCCCCATTTCCTAAATCCCAAAAGTAGGTATCGGAAGAGGCTGAATTATTTTCAAAATTTACGGTTAAGGGTGCGCACCCAACTTCCTCATTAACAGTAAATTTAGCATCCAAAACTAACTGAAAATCGAATTTAAAAATTAAATTATTGCAATTTGGACTTAAGTTTAAATTTGACCAAGCATTTGGAGTTGTTGGAAAATCACTTTGGGCACCGCAGCCTCCGCAAACAGATTGATAAACAACCCCATTTTTATCAAAACGAGAAGTTCCTCCATCAACATGTTCTCCTGAGCCTGAACCACCTAAATAACTTGCATATTTTAATGAGGAAAAACTTCGTTCTATTACTAACATATAAAAATCAAAACCGTTGGGAGGTAGAGTCTGAAAAGCATCTGCGGTAACTGGCATATTATTTAAGGCTTGATTATTTGTTATAATTCCACCACCCCAGCCAGAAACATACATATTTCCACAAATATCAACCAAAAAAGCTGAAGGTGAAATATTTATCAAACCATTTCCATTTCCAAATACGGTTGAATTTTCAATTGCACTTAAATTTTCATCCAATTTTGCAATAAATTGCCCACTATTTGCATTTGCAAAACTTGCATTTACCACTGGAAATTGCCCTCCGATGGATTGTCCGAGCAAAAACACTTTATCATTCCGGTCAATTTCAACAAAAAATACTTGGTCATAATTTATCATTCCGATGTATGAAGTTTTAAGTAAAACCAAACCATTAGAATTTAATTTTGCAACAAAGCCATCTGTTTTTCCACCACCATAACTTGCTTGAAAAGAATTTACAGTTTGTGCCAAATTTGATGAAGCTGTTCCACCTGCAAAAACCATGTTATAGGAAGAGTCTATTTTGACAGAATAACAAGCATCGTTATTACTTCCACCAAAATATGATGAAAAAACAAGTCCCGACAAATTGTGATTTAATTTAAAAATAACCCCATCTTGTTCTCCGCCATTTGCAGGCTGAAAAGGATTAAATGTTGGGAAATTTGTGGAACGAGTGCAGGAAGCTATGATGCAATTATTTAAAGAATCAAGCATGATTTCTCCTCTAAATTGGTCGCCGTAATTATTCACCAAAGAATCGTAAAAAACGAAATTTCCTTCTGGACCATTTAAGGCAGAATTGTGATAATTTACTCCATCATTTGCACTACCACCGATGTATGTTGAAGCAATTAAATTAAATCCATTGGCACTAATCTTAGAGACAAAAATATCAGTACCAATAGTTCCAAATCGACATCCATTATTAGCAATTGAAAGTGCTGAACCACCTCCATGTGTTGTCTGAAATCCATTTTGAATCGGAAAATCTAGACTTGAGGTTACACCATAGACATAAATATTGTTTTGCTTATCGCAAATTAAACTGTGGGCAGTCTCAGTTCCTTGAGTTTCGTCTCCACCACCCAAAAAAGTAGTCCAAAGCATTTGAGTTCCATCTTGAGAATATTTTGAGATAAAAACATCCGTAGTTGCTGAACTTTGAACATTCGTTACAGTAAAATTTGAATTAACATCATAGGCATTGTCATCTGGAGTTGGATAAGCATTTCCGTAAACAATTCCTGCAGAATAAGCTGTTCCGTCGTACCCATAGGTGGCGGTCATACCAAAATTATCACTTGGTGAACCACAATAAGTTGCGAAAACTAAAACTGGATCAATAATCAATTCAAAATCAGGATTATATTTCCCAAGTTTAAATCTAATTTGTTTTCCATTTAATACAAATTCACACGGAATTTCAACAATTTTCCCATTGATAATTTGATACGTATAAGGCTTGTTCTCTTGTATAATACCATTTTTTGTTTCAATAATTAAACTTCCTTTTTTATTCAATTGGATTTTTTGTTGACCTTCGTATTCCAAATGAATCAAAGCAGGATCAACATTTGCCTTTACATGAAATTCGTATTTTAATTGCTCCTTTTCTTCAATCAATTTTAAGTCAATACCATTGTATAAATTAAATAAAGTCGCCTCAGAATATGTTTTTACTTCTCCAACCCATTTGGATTTATCATTTCCAAGGAAATAATTGTAGTAAAAATCAGATGATTTAGACTTCTCAATGCTTTCAATTTTATTTGATCCAATGAAATTCAAATGCACCACATCTTGCTTATATTCAAAGGCATCTCCTTTAAAATCTGAATTTGCATGAGCTTTTTGGATGTTGGAATAATCTGCTAAATGAAATAGCATTTTGTGTTGCTGAATCCACAAATTCCCTCCGCTGAATTGGCTTTTAAACAGAATATTCTTATTCCACTGACCCTTATTTTCGATAAAAGCATGATGAACGGAATGTTTGTGTTCAATTTCCTGAGCAAAAGCTCCAATTGCAAAAAATAAAAAAATAAAAGAAAGTAATTTCATTAAAAAGTTACAATTTTCGTTTACAACTAGTAAATTTGTATAAAAATAAGAAAAAAATCCAATTCAGATACATATTTCAATGAATTTTAAAAAAATAACTTCCCAAGATATCGCTTTTTTTGAAGCAAAATTTCCATCAAAATGCTTTTATGATGCTGAATCTATTCATGATTATGGTCACGATGAAACGGAAGATTTGAATTTTCCTCCCGAAATCGTTTTAAAACCTGAAAACACGCAAGAAGTTTCGGAAATATTAAAGTATTGCTTCGAACAATATATTTGTGTCACACCTGCAGGTGCACGAACAGGCTTGAGCGGTGGAATGCTTCCAATTCATGGTGGAGTTTTGATGTCGATGGAGAAATTCAATAAAATTCTAGAAATCGACGAAAAAAATCATCAAGTGATTACCGAACCAGGTGTGATTACCCAAGTTTTGCAAAATGCTGTGAAAGAAAAAGGCTTGATGTATCCACCTGACCCTGCTAGTAAAGGAAGTTGTTTTATTGGCGGAAATATTTCCGAAAATTCGGGTGGACCAAAAGCTGTAAAATATGGGGTAACGAAAGATTACGTTTTAAACTTGGAAATTGTTTTGCCTAACGGCGAAATTATGTGGACAGGAGCAAATGTAATCAAAAATGCCACGGGATATAATTTGACCCAATTAATCGTTGGAAGTGAAGGAACCTTGGCCGTTGTAACAAAAATAGTTTTGCGTTTAATTCCGCATCCAACACAGGATTTATTGATGCTTGTTCCATTTTACGATGCTCAAAAAGCCTGTGAGGCAGTTGCTAAAATTTTCCAAAAAGGAATTACTCCAAGTGGTTTGGAATTCATGGAACGTGACGCTATATTGTGGACCTTACCTTATGAACCTGAAACAGTAATTGAAGTAAAAGATTCCCACCAGGCACATTTATTGATTGAAGTAGATGGTTTTGACCAAGATGTTTTGATGCAAGAATGCGAAAAAATCATGGAGGTATTAGCAGAATTTGAAACGGATGAAATTTTATTTGCAGAAACACAAGCACAGAAAGACCAATTGTGGAAATTACGCCGCAAAGTTGGTGAAGCTGTTAAATCTCATTCTATTTATAAGGAAGAAGACACCGTGGTCCCAAGATATGCTTTACCAGAATGTTTAGCCGTTGTGAAAAGTGTTGGTGCAAAATATGGTTTTAAATCAGTTTGTTATGGTCATGCTGGTGATGGAAATTTACACGTAAACATCATCAAAGGAGATTTGTCCGATGAATTCTGGAACAATGGATTATCCCAAGCCATCACAGAAATTTTCGTAGAAGTGATTCGTTTGGGTGGAACAATTTCTGGCGAACATGGAATAGGTTTGGTGCAAAAACCATACATGCCACTTGCTTTTTCAGAAGTACAGTTGAATTTAATGCGAGATATAAAAAAAGTATTTGACCCAAAAGGGATTTTGAATCCTGGGAAGATTTTTTGACTAGCAGATGAGATTGATTAGCTGATGTATTGATTAGCTAATGAGTTAATTAAATGGGTTAATTTATTAAAAGGAAAAAGATGACAAACAACTTATACATAATCGCTGGTTGCAACGGAGCATCTTAATTAGCTAATTATAAAGATATGAACGAGGAATTAAGAATTTATTCGAAATTTATTTAGATATTTGTAATGTTGTTTCAATATATGACAATACACATCTCAAATATAAATTGATTGCAACAAATAAAGATTTAGACCATTTAGAAATTTTAAATCCTAGAAAAATGAAACAGATGAGAAATGTTGTTGGTGAATCGAGAGAAAATTACATGAGTGCTCACCAAATAAAAATTGATGACGCTCTAAAAATTTCTTACCAAAAATTGGTTGAAAAAACAATTGCTGAAAA
>JBIKSI010000150.1:0-7414 GCA_044348665.1 Crocinitomicaceae bacterium | reverse complement strand
CTACGAAAAATTTGTATTATTGTAGTATGGATCGGAAATGCAGGCTAGCGAAGCTTTTGTTCAACAGCACCTTTGCGTTATGGCGGGGAAGTGCAAATATAAGCAGAGTTGTGCAATTAATAGACAGTGTGCGTTCAGAGAAAGGTTGCTGCATCTAATCCGCCACAAAGCAAAGCTGTAAAACGATCAATCAGAACGAAAATAATTTTAACATCAGCGTTTCAAATTACCACGAATTCTTTGATTCTCCCAACTTTGTTTGAGCCTTGTAAAATATTTGAATACAACGTTAACTTGTCCAAAGTCCTATGTCTAAAATCTAATGTCTAATGTCTCATGTCTGACATCTAATGTCTTATGTCTTATGTCTATAGTCTAATATCTAGAGTCTTAAGTCTTTCGTCTCAATCGTCTTCTCCATCAAGTAATGTTGCAAGACATCAAACAATTTGTATGATTTTTCAATCAGTTTGTAATCTAGTTTTAGATAAAAATCTACTGCATAATCGCGTGCATGTAAAATTATTTTTTCGATGGGTAAAACCTTACAATAATTTTCAATTTCTAACATGATTAGTTTACCTAAACCTTTTCCCTGCTGATTTTCTTCCACGGCAACAAAGCGCACTTGAGCAATTTTATTTTCTTGGAAATCTAAGCGCGCAATTGCTAGAATTATTTGTCCTACAAATACAGCGAAGTGAATTCCAGTTGCATCGCCTTCATTTTTTTCAGAACCAAGTGCTTGATTTAAAGGTTTTCTCAAAATTCGGTAGCGCAAATCGTAGTAGGATTGCCATTCTTCTTGAGTTTTTGGACTTCGTATTTCTAGTTTCATTGAAAGGCTATTGAGCTAATTCTTTTGGTTAATTTTCCTTCGATGATTTCCTCGCGAATCAGTTTTTTCGCATTTTCATCTTCAAAAACTTCTGCTAGATTTCTTATTTTTCCGCATGGAACATGATATTCGTTTGTCCATTCTAAAATGGATGCCGCGTCTAATTTTTCCACTTCATCTTGAATCAAATGTGCCAATTTTTTGCGATTTTCAACTCTTTTTTGATTAGTGGAAAAATCCTCTTCGTTGGGCAAATATTCCAAACCTAAAAAGTGACATAATTTCACAAAATGTGCATCACTTCCAATTGCAAAAGTGACCATTTGTTTGTCTAAGGTTTCAAAAATTTCACCATACGGAGCAATATTCGGATGTAAACTTCCAATTCTCTGTGGAATTTTGTTTTCCATTAAATAGTTGGAAGCTTGATTTACTAAACTACAAATTGCTGCATCGTATAGAGAAACACTGAGTGACTTTCCTTTGTTTGTTGTCGTTCGTTCCAGCAAAGCAAGTAACAATGCTTCTTTTAATTGATGTCCCGCCAAAACGTCAATTAAGGCAACGGGCATTTTCACAGGACCACTATCTTTTGTGCCGTTCATGGACATAAATCCGCTTTCAGCTTGCAATATTAAATCGTATGCAACTCGATCTGATTCCACACCAAAACCATTTATTTTCCCGTGAATTAATCTTGGATTTAAGGCAAACAAACGTTCATCTTCAATTCCAAACTTTTCGGCATCCCCTTTTTTGAAGTTTGAAATAAGTATGTCTGCATCTTTGATTAATTCCAAAAAATCTGTTCGGTCCTTTTCATCCTTTAGGTTTAATTTGAGGTATTCTTTTTTGTAATTTACACTTGAAAAATAAGCAGATACTGAATTGTTTTCATCTTCCGAACTTAATTTCCAAGAACGAGTAACATCCGGAATGCGAGGATTTTCAATTTTTATCACCTTAGCACCAAGCTCCGCAAAAAATGTTGCAACCGATGGACCCGCCAAAACTGTTGAAATGTCAATAATCTTTAATTCTTTCATATCTATTATTCAACATTTATTATTTATCATTCAGCATTTATCATTCCCCATCAAAGTCTTTCCACTTTCACTTTTGCATGACCATTTCGAACGAAATTTAGTTGTTGGGCGGCTTTCAAACTCAAATCAATGAGGCTTCCAGATTTTTGGCTCAAACGATCATTAATTTTTACAATAACTGTAGAATCATTCGAAAGATTTGTCACTTTTACGAGCGTACCAAACTTTAAATTTTTGTGCGCACCCGTAAATAAATCTTGTTTAAAAACCTCTCCTGAGGACGTTTTTCTACCATTGAATTTATTGGCGTAATAACTTGCTTTCCCTGTTTGATTGTATTCTGTTTTTGTCATGAAACTCATTAAAAACAAAACACATAGAATTAAAATTTGCTTCATATTAATTATTTTAGCGATGGCTAATTTACGCTAAACGATTCAGAATGAGAAAAAATTAAGGGATTTTTAACATTTAAATACACAAAACAAACTGATTATTTATCAATTCTAGGTTTTAAAAACAAATTTATTACGAATGCGAATTGAGAAGAGATAGACCATCAATATTTCTAAAATCACTTATATTTCTCTTTACGAGGGTCAACTGATTAACCATTGCGGTTGCAGCAATAATGGCATCAGGTAGTTTTATTTTGTACTTTCTCCTAATTTCGATTGTTTTCTGAACAATTTCATCACTTAATAATTGTATTTGAGAATCATTGACAAAATTTTCAAGAATTAGTAAATTACTTTCACTTGTTGAAAAGCCTAACAATTCAATCTTAGTGATAATCGAGAAATTTGGAATTTGATCTATAATTTTATGAATTTTTTTCTTGTTCCCTCCACTAAATCTATTTGCAAGAAAATCAATAGCGACATTAGTATCAATTAAATACTTCTCTTTTGCCATTCTTCTCTGCTTTCACTAACATAATTTTGAAATTCATCAGCTAATTCTTCTGGAAAAGTTCCAGCGTATTTTTCTGACATTTTCTCCTTTGAACTAATTGTTTTGCTGAGTAATTTTATTATGTTTAAATCCTCCAATTCTTTTAAAAACTTTAAAGCCTTGTCACTATTAAGTTGAACAACTATCGTTTCCATTTCTCTTCTTTTTTAACAAATATACAATGTTATTTTTTTGATTGAAAATTTTAATATTTTTTTTCAACTAATTATGCAAAAAAAGGATTCGTATGCAAATCCCTCATAAATTCGAAGTTTAAAATGACTATTTGTTAATGATGATTTTTTGAATTGAATTTGAATTTTCATTTCTCAAATGCAAATAATAAACTCCATTTTCAACAGCAGACAAGTTCAAAACACCCTTAAAATCACTTTTTTGCTGCAAAATTATTTTGCCATTTAAATCCATTAAAATCAACTCATTAAAAGAAGATTTAGACTCAATATGTAAGTTGTTTTGAGTTGGATTTGGATAAATGTGAAAATGATCATTTTGAAGCTCAGAAACATTTAATAAAGAATTAATGTTGTAAGTCGTATTTGTGATAATCGCAGGATTGAAATCAAAATAGATATAAGCTGTATTTTCAATTTCTGAGTTGATTGGTAAATTAGCTTTTTCTTTGATTGCATAAGTTACAAAGCCCTTGCTTCCTTCCTCATCTTGTTCTTTTGGAGCCAAATTAATATTAGGAAATTTAAATTCAAGAATTCCAGTGTTTGCGTTTAGATTTGTTACCACATTATGTTTTTGGTTAAGAACTCTAAAAGTTGATAAGTCTAAATTTGAAGATAAAGTATCAAGTAGTCTCACATTTAAGGCTGGATAATTTCCTTCATTCTGAAAATCAATCGTATAAATTAACTCCTCTTGTTGATTGGGATTGATGTTTTGCCCTCTATTTACAGTTTTTTGATTGGGATCGTAAGAATTATAAACAATTCCTGTGAAATTTATTGCATTATTTATCGTATTTAATTCTGCACCACTTACGTCTGTTATTGAAGTAAAAAAATTCAATTCTGTGCCAGCTTGAATTGTTCCAGGCATGAAGAATGTAAGATCACTTGAATAATACGAATTTTGTAAGTCAAGATAGAAACTTAAAGTGTTTCCATTGATTATTGGATTTATTAATTCTTCAGTAAAGGGAACTAAAAAAGCGGGGTAATCTATTAGTACATTGACCATGCCAGTTTGACTGCATGAAATATTTTCAAAGTTTAACCATAAATTTACTAATTCCATTGGGCTAAAACCAACTGAATATCCTTTTGTGATTTTATAATCTGGTTCAAAAATATTATTCAAGGTTTCTACATAAAATGATAATAAATTACCTGGCGTGCCAAAATTGGGATTGAATTCTTCAATAACAAATGAATTATTTATTTGAGATAAATTATTTTGAATTAACCAATAGTCATTTAGTTTTAAAGTGTAAGGTGTATCATAGATGTTTAATCCTTCAATACTTCCTGTAAAGGTGATAACTTCTCCATTTTGTTTTATCAAATCGTAAATTGCATTGTATTCAGAATTTCCATTTACACCACAATTTACATTTTGTATAACCCAAGGATTAATTCTACCGCAATTTCCATATCCAAAATAGCTTATCAGAATTGGATCTGTTTCAATAATTTCTGCATTCACACTGCTGATAACAGTAACCTGAATGGAATATTGACCTACATCTGGATAATCATGTGATAATTGAAAGCATGGATTATCATTTCCTGAAAAAGTCTGATCATTAATAATAGTGTTAGTTTGATCTCCCCAATCAACTGTTATTAAAGGGTTTATGTCGTCATTTTGTCCGACTGAAAAGCATAATGAAATATATGAATTTGTACATGTATTTATAGAGTCAGTCAATGAAATTTCAGTAATTTGCGTGTAGCCAAAGTTTAAATTTGACAAAATAACAAGGAAAGTTATTAGTACAGTTTTTTTCATATTATTAGGAATCTAAAATAGTCGTTAATATTTTTCAAATAAGTTTGTGTTTAAAATTACGAAATTTAATTTATATTTTTGCAATCCAATAAATAAAAATGACAACACTCTCTTTTATTCAATCCAATTCTGGCCTTGCTGATAAAGCCATTCAAAATACCTTAAACCTTTTAAACGAAGGTGCTACTGTTCCCTTCATTGCTCGTTACCGAAAAGAAATGACTGGTGGTTTGGATGAAGTTGAAATTACTCAAATTCGAGATTTGAATAAAAAATACGATGATATTATTGCACGTCAACAAACGATTCTAAAAGCTATTGAGGAACAAGGGAAATTGACAGATGAACTCAAATCTAAATTAGAAAGCTGTTTTGATGCTAATATTTTGGAAGATATTTACCTTCCTTACAAGCAGAAAAAACTGACACGTGGTGAAAAAGCCAAAAAATTAGGTTTGGAACCATTAGCAAAGATGATTATTTCACAACGTGGTGGAAATCCTTTCCAAATGGCAGAACGTTTTGTCAAAGGCGATGTCATTGATGAAGATATGGCAATTGCTGGTGCGAAAGATATTATTGCGGAATACATGAATGAAAATGCCGTTTTTCGTGGTCGCTTGCGACAATTATTCCAACGAAAATCTGTTTTGCAGTCCAAAATAATGAAAGGGAAAAGTGATGATGCGCAGAAATACAAGGATTTTTTCGAGTTTTCTGAACCGCTTTACAAGATCCCATCTCACCGTTTTCTGGCAATATTTAGAGGTGAAAGAGAAGGTTTACTCAGTTTAAAAGCGCAACCAGAAAAAGAAACCGCTTTGGAGCAAATGGAACGTTTTTTTGTGAAATCAGAAGATCAGTGCGGTGAATTGGTTGCCGAAGTTTGTAAGGACGCATACACACGTCTACTTTGTCCTTCATTAGAAAATGAAATTATCAATGAGGCAAAAGAAAAAGCTGATTTAGAGGCGATTAAAATATTCTCAACGAATCTAAAACAATTGCTTTTGGCTCCACCCTTGGGTTCAAAACGAATTTTAGCATTGGATCCTGGCTTCAGAACGGGATGTAAAGTGGTTTGCATTGACGAACAAGGGAATTTATTGAATAATGCAACAATTTATCCGCATCCTCCTCAAAATGAGCGTGATAAGTCTGCTTCCAAAATTGCTCAATTGGTGCAAATGTACAAAATTGAAGCCATCGCCATTGGTGACGGCACTGCAGGACGAGAAACAGAAAATTTCATAAAACACATTCGCTTCGATAGAGATTTAGAAGTGTTTTCTGTTCGTGAAGATGGCGCTTCGATTTATTCTGCAAGTTCAATCGCGCGCAAGGAATTCCCTGATTACGATGTAACTGTGCGCGGAGCCGTTTCCATCGGAAGAAGGTTGATGGATCCTTTGGCAGAATTGGTGAAAATTGACCCGAAATCGGTTGGAGTAGGGCAGTACCAGCATGAAGTAAATCAAAATTTATTAAAAGATGCCCTCACAGATGTTGTTGTTTCCGCTGTAAATAGCGTTGGAGTGGATTTGAATACTGCCTCACCTTACTTGTTAAGTTATGTTTCAGGCTTAAGTTTGGCTACCGCTGAAAACATTGTCGCATACCGTCAGGAAAATACAAGTTTTAAATCTCGTTTAGAGCTTAAAAAAGTAAAACGTTTGGGCGACAAAGCTTTTGAGCAAGCAGCAGGATTTTTAAGAATCAGAGAAGGAGAAAATCCATTAGATAATTCGGCAGTGCATCCTGAGGCGTATAAATTTGTGGAAAAAATTGCCAAACATTTGAAATTGACTGTACAAGAATTGATTGGTAACGAAAAAGTTTTGAAAGAACTAAAACAAAGTGATTTTCCAGAAATCGATAAATTTACTTTTGAAGATATTATTTCAGAGCTAAAAAAGCCGGGAAGAGATCCGCGTAAAAAAGCCAAAGTATTGGAGTTTAGAGAATCCATCAAAACAATCGGAGATTTAATCGTTGGAATGAAATTACCTGGAATTGTTACTAACGTTACTGCTTTTGGAGCCTTTGTAAACATTGGCGTAAAAGAACAAGGCCTCATTCACAAATCTCAATTAGCTGATGTTTTTGTGGAAGATCCAGCACAATTTATTTCTTTGCACGAACACGTTGAAGTGGAAGTGTTAGAAATCGATGTGGACAGAAAACGAATTGGCTTGAAGCGGATATTAGGATAAGCTAATAAAATCTATTTTTTGGTACGAAAATTGAATCTTTAAAAAAAAATACGTATATTTGTTAATTAAAAACTAAAATCATGAACTCAAAAACAAATCAATTAAATTTAAAAAGCCTTAGTAAAAAATCATTTTTGGTTTTGACTTTAATTTTTATCACATCCATCTCTTTTTCTCAAACAGAAAAACAAGTAGCTATTCCAAAGGTGGAAGCAAGTTATGAAGGTGGTTCCGAAGCATTAAATAAATTCATTGCGACGAATGTTAAGTACCCAAAAAATTCTAAAACAGAAGGAAAAGTTTACGTAGAATTTATGGTAAGTGAAAAAGGTGAAATCAAAGACGCTAAAGTTCTAAAGAGTTTAAGCAAGGAATTGGAC
>JBIKSI010000043.1:0-23593 GCA_044348665.1 Crocinitomicaceae bacterium | reverse complement strand
TAGTACAGTATTGCCTAAAAATTATCCTTTCAAAAATTTTGAGTATTCACCAAAATTATTTTTCTAATAGGAAATACTCAAATCTAGTTCAAATTAGGGTCTGACTTTTTCAGCAGACCCTAAATAATGATGGAAAACCAGATATTCTTGCAGCGGGACAAATTGAAGATCATCTTGTGTGGTACCAAAATCTAGGAAATGGTCAATTTTCTGAAAAACAAATTATTGGTTCATTCACTGGAATTACTAATATTAAATTGGGCGATATCGATCTTGATGGTTTTAAAGATATTCTTGCCTTTACTGGTTCTGGTTATTCCGTGGTTTGGTGGAAAAATAATACAATCGGAGGTTTTGATTTTGTTGAAACCATAAATACTTCTTCTGCTGATACTCGTTCAACAGTTTTGACCGATTCTGATGGTGATGGAGATTTAGATGTCATCATTGCAAATGCTACCAGCGTAAAATTGTACAAATATTCTAATGGAAATTTCTTTTTACCAACAACACTTTACACCAATAATGACATTTTTACAATGGCTTCGGCAGATGTAGATAATGATGGAGATCAAGATTTTGTTTATGGCGAGGCACCAACTGATGGTTTTGAATTGGGCTTTTTTGAGAATAATGGAAGTGGTTCATATACTTGGATCTCATTTTCAAACACAAGAGAATATGTTTTGTCTTTGAATGCTGAAGATTACAATAACGATGGTTTTATTGATATAATGTGCGCTAATGCCAACACAAATCGTGTTTTATATTACCAATCTATTGGATCTGCAGAGTTTGCACCTTTTAAAATTATTTCATCGAATTTACAAGACTTTTTGGAAGAACTTCGACCTGTCGACCTTGATAGCGATGGAGATTTAGATGTTGTTGCAACAAATGGGTCATCTTTTGGTGATCCTAATCGTTTGGATGAAGAAAAACTTTCGTGGTATGAAAATTTAGGAAATGAGAATTTTTCAAGACAAAAAATTATCGCCTTACAAGATAGTATTAATGCTCCAGGATTTTTTAATCATGCTGACTACGATGGAGATGGAGACAAAGATATTCTTGCCTTGGACGAGGAGTTTTTATTTGCTCAACTTTTTTTAAATGATGGAAATCAACAATTTTTGCGCTCAATTTCACTAGGGAACTCTTTTTCGGAGCAAATTACAAGATATGAATCGGGAGACATCGATGTTGATGGAGATATTGACGTGGTTGCAAGCGTGAAAGATGGAAGTGCCAGTATCATTGTTTGGTATGAAAATCAAGGAAATGCGATATTTCAACCACTTCAAATTATTGATGGAAATTCTGCAAATCTTGGTTC
Source organism: Crocinitomicaceae bacterium (assembly GCA_044348665.1). Classification (GTDB taxonomy): domain Bacteria; phylum Bacteroidota; class Bacteroidia; order Flavobacteriales_D; family Crocinitomicaceae; genus M2408. The sequence continues at coordinate 22,257 of JBIKSI010000043.1, read as the reverse complement.
CAATGTCTCGATTGAATTGATTGACATGGATAATGATGGGAAGTTGGATATCTTTTCATCCCTGTTTTTCATGGATAAGGTGCAATGGTATAGGAATTTAGGCAACGCTAGTTTTGGAAGTCCCATTGTAATTAATTCAAGTATTGATAGTCCAAGTTCAATTGCCTTTGATGCCGATAATGATGGAGATATTGATGTTTTTTCTGTTTCAAGATTCGATCATAAGATTGTTTGGCATCGAAATTTGGGATTAAGTTTTGCAGCTGAAATCCTGATTGATGACCAATTAAGCTTTCCAAACGGATTAATCTCTGGAGATTTTGATGGTGATGGATTAAAGGATTTATTTGTAAATCACAACTCTGAAATTTTGTGGTATAAAAACTTAGGAAATGGTCAGTTTTCGGCAAAAATGCATGTAACACCAATTTATCAAGGTCAAGCTTCTAATTATTTGATTGACATCAATTTAGATTCAAAAATTGATTTATTAGTGGGCGAAAAATTAAAGGCAAAAATTTCTTGGTTTGAAAATGTAGGAACTGAATGTGTTTCCATCGTACATGTATTAAATGAATCAATTTGCAATGGAAGTGCCTATACATTTGCTGGAATGAATATTTTTGAAGAAGGAACCTATTTGGATACCTTATTGAGTAGTAGTTATTGTGATAGTATTGTGATTTTAAATCTGAGGATAAAAACAAATGCTTGCCCTGAAAGTACATGTAATGAATTGTATATCTCTGAATACATCAAAGGAAGTTCCTTCAATAAAGCAATTGAAATTTATAATCCTACCGCTACAGATATAGACTTGAGTGCGTATTCCATCAATTTATATATTAACGGTTCTTCAACGATCTCAAATTCTATTCCACTTTCAGGGACAATTTATTCAGATTCTACCTACCTGATTGCTCACACTTCAGCGGATGCGATAATTTTAAACCTTGCCGAATTACAAACTTCGACCTTAAATTTTAACGGAGATGACGCTATTTCATTGTCGAAAAATGGAGAAAATATCGATATTATTGGTCAAATTGGCGTTGATCCAGGAACTGAATGGTCTGATGCAGGAATTTCAACAAACGGCATGACTTTAGTTAGAAAATTTAATGTTTCAACAGGAAATACTAGTTCAGGAAGTTACTTACCATCACTTTATTTTGATGCTTTGGCTTTGGATGATTTTTCAAATCTAAAAAATCATAGTTCTGCATGTCAACAAAGTTTATGTAACTCATATTCATCCATCAGTGCTGTAATCTGTCAAGGTGATTCATACGTTTTTAATGGGAATTCCTATTCCTCTGCTGGAATTTATTTCGACACTTTGCCAAATGCAAATTCCTGTGATAGCATTGTAAGTTTAAATTTAAGCGTGAACTCTTCCCTTAAGGTAATCGAGGCAAGTATTTGTCACAATGAAAGTTATTTCTTTAACGGTGAAAATATCAGTGAAACAGGCATTTATTTAGATACATTACTGAATGTTTCAGGTTGTGATAGTATTGTGAAATTGAATTTGGAGGTTTTTCCAGCTTTAGGCTCCACCATTTATCAAACCATCTGTTTTGGAGAAAGTATCACCGTGAACGGAACAATTTACAATTCCTCAGTGCAAGGTGCTACAGAAACATTTTTGAATGTTGGTGAAAATGGCTGTGATTCGATAGTGATCATAAATTTAAATGTACTTCCTCAGCTGACAGGGCAAGATGTAATAAATTCATGTGAAGCAATAACTTGGATTGATGGAATTACCTATACGAATAGTAATGCAAGTGCAACATTTTTATTAGAGAATGGATCTCAATTTGGTTGCGATAGTTTAGTCAGCTTGAATTTAACAATAAACAGTGCGAGTTCATCTACTCAAACAATTAGCGCTTGTGAATCCTATACATGGATTAATGGAGTTACTTATACATCTTCTAATTCAACTGCAAGTTTCACCATTCCAAATGGAAATAGTAATTCCTGCGATTCAATAGTTTATTTAGATTTAATAATCAATTCAGTCAATTTGGGAATAAAGTTAAATGATGAAACATTAAATTCTGAAGAAGGTAATGCCAGCTATTTATGGATTAATTGTGAAACTAATATGCCAATTTCTGGAGCTACTAATCAAAGTTTTACCCCAACAATTGAAGGAAGTTATGCGGTAGTTGTTTCAAATTCAGATTGCTCTGACACCTCGGATTGTGTTTTTGTTTCTTTGGTAAATCAAAATGAATTAAATACTAATAAAATTAGTATTTATCCTAATCCAACACAAGGAGTTTCTATTTTGAGATTAGGAGATTTTCATCAAGTTTCTATAGAAGTTGTCGACCTATTTGGTAAAATAATATTTAAAGAAAAAGAAATTGAAACAAAAGAATATGTATTGCCTTCAACTAATTTTGCAAAAGGAACATATTTCATTCGAGTTTTTAACGACACAAATTCTGAAATCTTACAGTTTGTAAAAAATTAAAAAAATCCTTAGCCAAATAAAAAAGCTGATTACATAATAATCAGCTTTTTGGTTTTAGATATTTTGGTAATGCTCTCTTTATGCCTTCTGTTCCCAAATTTGAACCAATTCTGTTAATGTATTCACTGCTTTTTCCATATCTTGAACAGAAACGTACTCTTGTTTTGAGTGAATTCCCATTTCTCCTGTAAAGATATTCGGACAAGGTAAACCAATAAAAGATAATCTTGAACCATCGGTACCACCACGAATGATGGAGCGAATTGGTTTAACTCCAGCTTTTTCCATGGCTTCAACAACATAATCAGTTACGAAAGGAACATCGTTTAATATTTCCTTCATATTTCTGTATTGTTCAGTTACTTTTGAAGTATAACTTGCTCCTGAATATTTTGAAATCACCTCCTTTAAAATGTTTTCCAAACGAATTTCGTATTCTCCCAATTTTTTTGTGTCGTGATCACGAATAATGAAAGTGATTGTTGCTTCTTCCAAACCACCTGACATGGAAACTGGATGAACAAAACCTTCACGACCGGATGTTGCCTCAGGACACCAAGAATCAGTTGGTAGAGAATTTAAGAATTCTGCAACAATCTTGGAAGCATGAATCATTTTTCCTTTTGCATATCCTGGATGCGCAGAAACTCCAGTAACAGTGAAAGTCATGGCATCTGCGGAAAAAGTTTCATCTTCAATCATTCCCAATTCTCCTCCGTCTAAGGTATAACCGTAGTCTGCATTTAATTTTTCCATATCAATTTTGTCCACACCACGACCAATTTCTTCATCAGGTGTAAATAAAATACGGATGTCACCATGAATAATTTCAGGATGTAGCATTAAATATTGCACTAAATCCATGATAATTGCAATTCCAGCTTTATCATCTGCTCCAAGTAGCGTTAATCCACTTGCTGTAATAATATCGTCTCCAATTTTTTCTTTCAAATACTTTTGACTTTCAGTTGTAATTACAACATTTGTGTCATCAGGAAGCACAATAGGGGAGCCATCCCATTTTTTATGCAAAATTGGTTTTACATTTTTCCCAGAACAATCAGGAGCAGTATCCATGTGAGAGCAAAAACAAATAGTTGGAACTTTTTTGTCTGAATTCCCCTTCAAGGTAGCATAAACATATCCCCATTCATCCATTTCGGCATCTGAAATACCTAATTCCTTTAATTCCTCCACCAAGACTTTAGCTAAATCTTTTTGTTTCATAGAGGAAGGTGTTGTGTCAGAATTCGGATCTGCCTCCGTATCTATTTGTACGTATTTGAAAAAACGCTCGGTAATTGTTGCCATATTTTGTTAAAATTTGCACGAAGTTACATGTTTTTTTCTTTCTTATTTTAGTTAAGTAGCAATTTGATTTCTTTCAGGTATTTTTCATTTTGAGAAATTGAGTTATGACCTACATTTTTAAGCAGAAAAAAATCATCATGCAATTTTAGTTTTTTTGCTAATTTCTCACTATGAGAAGAGGGGATTAATCCGTCATTCTTACCATGAAACAAGGTTATTTTTGCATCTATTTTTGAAATTATTTTTTCTGTGTCAAATTCATATTTCAGTATAAATTTAGGTAAAAACGAAAATTTGTAAGCCATTAAATCTCTTAAATTTGTATAGGGTGCTTGAAGAATTAATGTCTCTATCTTATTTTGCTCTGCAATTTTTGTTGCTAAAAAGGTACCAATTGAATAGCCTAAAACAATTATTCTTTTGCTCTCATATTGCTTTTTTGATTAATCTCACTTATACCAGTAAATGATGATTTAATAATTAATTTGATTTTGTCCAATCAATTGTGCCTAGAAAACGTAAATCTGGCACCTTTCACAATAAGTAAGCGTAAAAAAATCAAGTGTTTGAGTGCAGCGAGTTTTGATTTTTTAGCGTCGTTTGTAGAAAGGTAGATGCGTTTTCAAGCACTAGACTTTTGGTTCTTTTTGGCAATGAAAAAGAACAGAAATTAGATTTCTTCTAGAATATTGTTTTTGGTGGTAGATATGAGGTCAATCACTTTCTTTTCTTCTCAAAAACTAAAAAACCATCCGAATCCAAATCCACGGTAATCAAATAGGCAAACATCAAAATTTTGCTGGGTGTATATTTTTGCAATTTCTGACCAGGTTTCAATGTTTCCAGCATTTCCATGACAGTAAAATAGAATTCCCTTTGGGTTTTTAGATTTAAAAACAACAACATTTATGTTCTTTTTATCATTTGTTCTAAGGTTAATTTCTTCAAATTCTTCTTCAAATTGAAAAACATAATTCTTAGCCAACTTTTTTCCATGGAAGATAAAAGATTCTTGGTTTAGGTAGAAATAGGTGCAAATACCGAAGTAAATAAAAATAAGTGTGAGGAAAATTTTAATAATCGCTTTCAATTTGCTGTTTTTATTGTTGTTTTTTATTTTTCACAAAATAAATTACGAATACTTATAGGGAAGAAATCCCCAAGATTATCAGAATAGCGGCTATAAAAATCAATATACTTCCCCAATAATAGCGCAGATTAAATTGACTTTTATTAGTCGCCTTTAATTCTTCGCTAATATCTTGTTCCCTATTATCTAGCGTATTATTATTTCCAGATCTTACTTCTTTGATAACAGAACAAGATGTGCAACACCAATAAACAATTTTCCTAGTTGGGAACAAGGGTAAAGCTAAAATTGTAAAATATTTTTGATACAATTGATAGACTTTTTCAGATTCTTTGGTACATACTTTGCAGACTGAGCTCTCTTTCTGATGAAAATTAGAAACAAATTTTTGTTTGGAAATCATTGCGCTAAAATATTGGAATAGAATGCTTTTAGGGCATTTCCTTTTTCTTTCCCCTTTATTATACAGGCTGACCAATTCATTTTTGTTTTTCCAAATCTAAAGTTAAAGGTACTGAAAAATTTATTCAATTTCACCCATAATTTATCAGATAGTTTATGAACGTATTTGGAATCATCTTCTAATAAGGCAATAAACATATTTTCTAATGCTTCTACGGATTCTGCCTCTGCAATTAATTTTGCGCAGCCTTCTTCAACAGAATGGTCAATAAAATAAGCATGACTTTTGAAGGTTGTAACCAAATAATAAAAGCCTACGGTTTTTTTTGGAATTATAAAAACATAATTTTTTGTTCCGATAAATACACCGTCGTATTGTTTTAACGGTGACTCTGACGACATCATTTTTATGTCATTGAAAAAAAGTATTTCTGTTCCTTGTTGCATTTTATTTTGTTTTTATTGTTAATAGTAGTCAAAAATACCATTTAATTTCATTATTCCCAAATTCTTGTTTTGGCATACAGATGCCTTTATCAAATATTCTTAGTATTTTTGTTCTAATTATTTTTTACACATGTCAAATCGTATTACAAACTTATTTCAAATAAAATTACCAATCATTCAAGCGGGCATGATTTGGTGTTCTGGCTGGGAATTAGCGAGTGCAGTTTCCAATGCTGGCGGACTTGGAATTATTGGTTCAGGTTCTATGTACCCGCACATTTTAGAAGAGCATATTCAAAAATGTCAAGCGGCTACAGATAAACCTTTTGCGGTCAATTTACCCATGCTTTATCCGGATATAGATAAACACATTGAAACGATTATAAAATACAAAGTTCCCATCGTTTTTACTTCGGCAGGAAATCCTAAAACTTGGACAAAACACTTGCAAGATCATGGAATCATTGTTGTTCATGTGGTTTCAAGTGTAAAATTTGCGCTGAAAGCACAAGATGCTGGAGTCGATGCTGTTGTTGCTGAAGGTTTTGAAGCAGGTGGGCATAACGGACGAGACGAAACAACCACTTTTTGTTTGATTCCAATGGTCGCAAAAGAACTTCAAATTCCGCTTATTGCAGCTGGTGGAATTGGAACTGGAAAAGGAATGTTGGCAGCAATGAATTTAGGTGCTGATGCAGTGCAAATTGGAAGTAGATTTGTAACTACAACAGAATCAAGTGCTCACGAAAATTTTAAACAAAAAATAATTAATTCTCAAGAAGGAGATACTTTATTGACTTTAAAAGAATTAACTCCAGTTAGATTGCTGAAAAATCCATTTTTTGACAAAGTTCAAGATGCCTATAAAAACGATGCAAGTATCGAGGAATTGAACATTCTTTTGGGGAAAGGTCGTGCCAAAAAAGGAATGTTTGAAGGTGATTTAATTGAAGGTGAGTTGGAAATTGGTCAAATTGCAGGAATAATTGATGAAATAAAACCTGCAAAGGAAATAATAGAAGAAATACTGACAGAATTTAGAAGTGCATTAAACGAACAAGAAAAATTTAATTTTTAATGATAAAATTTGAGAAATTCACTTTAGAAAATGGCCTGCGAGTTATTTTTCATAAAGATGAAACAACACCAATGGCCGTCGTAAATACCTTGTACGATGTGGGCGCAAGAGACGAAAATCCTGAAAAAACGGGTTTTGCTCACTTGTTTGAACATTTAATGTTTGGTGGTTCAGTAAATATCCCAGATTTTGACATGCCTTTGCAGCGTGCTGGAGGAGAATCAAATGCCTTTACTTCGAATGACATCACAAATTATTACGATGTATTACCAGCACAAAATATTGAAACTGCTCTTTGGTTAGAATCTGACCGAATGTTGTCTTTAGCTTTTACCGAAAAAAGTTTAGAGACGCAGCGAAGTGTAGTCATAGAAGAGTTTAAGCAACGGTATTTGAATCAACCTTACGGAGATGTATGGTTAAAGTTAAGGCCTTTGGCTTACGAAAAACACCCTTATCAATGGGCAACAATCGGAAAAGTGGTCAAACACATTGAAGAGGCAACAATGGATGACGTGAAGGCTTTTTTTCAGAAATATTATTGTCCTTCAAATGCTATTTTGTGTATCGCTGGAAATTTTGAATTAGAGGAAATAAAATCCTTTGTTACAAAATGGTATGCAACGATTCCAGCAGGAAATATATACCAAAGAAATCTAATTGCTGAGCCAATTCAAAACGCTTTTCGAGAAGAAACAATTGAGCGAGAAGTTCCTTCCGATGCTTTTTATTATGCATTTAAAATGTGTGACCGAAAATCAAAAGATTATTACACCTTTGATATCATTTCCGATGCTTTAGGTGGAGACAAATCTTCACGTTTATACAACACCATTCAGAAAAAACTGAAATTGGTGACTGAAATTCAGTCTTACATCACAGGATCATTGGATGAAGGTTTATTTATGATCAGCGGAAAATTGGCTCCTGGTAAAAGTTTTGAAGAATTGGATGAAAAATTATGGCAAGAATTATCTAAACTTCAAAGTGAATTGATTCCCGACTTAGAGTTGAATCGTTTGAAAAACAAAATACAAACGTCTAAAGAATTTCAAGAACAAGGATTGTTAAACCGCGCAATGAGTTTGTGTTACTATGAATTATTAGGCGATCCAAATGCAATCAACCAAGAGCAAAATGCTTATGCTTCCATTAGCCCAAGTGATTTTAATTGTGTTGCCAATATCTTGTTTGATAAAAATAAATGTTCCTTGTTGAAAGTAAAAAGTAAAAATTAATGAAATGAAAACAATCAAAGTTGTTGAGTTATTTGCAGGTGTTGGTGGATTTAGATTAGGACTTTGTGGGTGGAATGGGAAATCTAGTTCCTCTAAATATAAAAGTGAATTGAATTCTAAATATGAGATTGTGTGGAGTAACCAATGGGAGCCTTCCACAAAATCTCAACACGCATCAATGGTGTATGAAAATCGTTTTGGAAAAGAAAATCACTCTAATATGGATATTGAAACAGTTAGTTTTGAAAAAATCCCAGAACATGACTTACTTGTAGGTGGTTTTCCATGTCAAGATTATTCTGTTGCAACTTCACTAAAAAATTCAAAAGGACTAGTTGGTAAAAAAGGAGTATTATGGTGGTCAATTTACAACATCTTAAATTCTCAAACAAAAAAAACAAAATATTTGTTTTTGGAAAACGTTGATCGTTTATTAATTTCCCCTTCTAAACAAAGAGGAAGAGATTTCGCAATTATTTTAAAAAGTCTTTATGATTTAGGCTATACTGTTGAATGGAGAGTAATAAATGCTGCAGATTATGGAATGCCCCAAAGAAGAAAACGTATTTTTATTTTGGCCTATCATTCTTCTTCAAAAGTTTATGAGAAGATTAAAAAAGACCCAGTGTGTTGGATTTCAAAAAATGGAACTTTAGCCTCTGAATTCAAAATCAGTTCAGAAATAAATTCAATTCATACTTTTGATTTAATTGATGATATTGCTACTATTTCTTCTAGTTTTAATGTTAAATCAAATTTAAGTCAATTTCAAAATACTGGAATAATGTTTGAAGGAAAAGTTTCAACTTTCAAAACAACACCGGAGTATTCTGGAATAAAAACTGTTTTAGGTGATTTAATTTTAAATGGTGAAGTAACAGATGAATACTTTATTAATGATGATCATTTTGAAAAATGGTCTTATTTAAAAGGAGCAAAAAAAGCAAAAAGAATTAATGCGCAAGGTTTTGAATATAATTACTCTGAAGGAGCAATGATTTTTCCAGACTTGTTAGATAAACCATCAAGAACAATAATTACTGGTGAAGGAGGTGCGTCCCCTTCAAGATTTAAGCATGTAATTGAGACAAAGAGGGGGTTAAGAAGACTATCTCCCGTTGAATTAGAGCGATTGAACATGTTTCCTGACGATTTTACAAAGCTTGATGGCATTTCAGACACAAAAAGAGCTTTTTTTATGGGAAATGCATTAGTTGTTGGTGTAATTGAAAAAATTGGATTATCTTTATTAGATAAAATAAAATAATTTATGAAAGAAAATGAAATAAATGAATGGCTAAAAGTAGAAAAATGCAAATTATTTGTCGCTAAACAATATTTTCATCACCACGCTTATGAAATATTAAATACACACAAACAATTAAAGGAAGAATTTATTTCTTGTTTTGAAAATGAATTAAAGATAGAAACAAGAATAAAACAGACAAAAAATAAAAAAACAAGAGCAATAAAAGCTGATGTTTTAAATAAAGATTTGAGGCATTTATTAATTCAAAATTCTACAAATGAAATAAAATTTGAAGTTTATGAAGAAAAAGGTGTCTTTTATTTTAGTTCTGAGAAAAGTTCGATAGGTGGTTTTGATTTTGCAATTTTAAATCATCATAAAAATATTAATGCATTAAGAAATATTTGTTTTGGTGAACTTCATTACGATGATGGAATCAAAAGATGGAATAACTTTATTTCAAAAAATCCAGAATTTAAAAATATTGCAGAAAGTCTATTGAAATCTGAACATTTTGGAAAAGACACTGAATTTGAAATGGAATATAATTCCGAAGACTATAAACCTCTTATTGTTGGTGAAATTCAATTTGGAAATTGGGCTCTTGCATATCGAGATTTGTTTAAGGTCTTAAAAGCTAATGTTCAAAATTCAGTTGATTGCCTTATATATGTTGTACCAACAGGCAATTTGGAAAGTATGTTGAGTGATGGGATAGTAACTTTCGATAATTCTAAAAAAATAATTCAAGACTTTTCAAAAGTAATTTCAGTTCCAATTTGGATTGTCGGAATAGATATTGATACAAATTAATAAAATAAATAAATGCTAAATAGAACGATAAGTCCCGAATTAAAACCAATTCAAAAAATACATTTTGTTGAGCCAGTTGAAACAAAAATCAACGATTTGACTTCTATTTTTCACATGAAAAAGGTTGCCGACGAAACGGTGCGCATCGAATTGCATTTTCAAGCGGGACAAATTCAAGGACAGAAAAATTTGTCGACCTTCGTTTCTTCCTTACTTTTGAGTGGAACCAAAGATAAATCAAGTGAACAAATTCACGAGGAATTGAATCAATTAGGCGCCTTCATTGATCATGAAATTTCAATGGAAATGGCTTACGTGAGTCTTTATTGTTTGAGAAAAAATGCGCAGTTGGCTTTTGGAATCTTGTGGGATGCGATAACAAATGTGGCTTTTCTTGAACACGAAATCCAAGATATGATTCAAGAAAAAAGACAACGTTTTTTGGTTTCCAATGAAAAAGTTAGTTTTTTGGCAAGACGTGAATTTCAAAAACAATTCTTTTCTAGTAATAGCGCCTATTCTCGTAGCCTTGATCTAGAAGATTTTGATAAAATACAACAAAAAGATCTAGTAATATTCCATCAAGAATTTTACTTGAAAGGACTAAAAAAAGCAGTGGTTGTTGGAAATCTGGGGGTTGATTTTATTGACTTTTTTAATGAAAAAATAAAAAATACAGCTACTGAAAAAGCGATCGATTTTGTTGATTCGATTGCAAACAACAAAGGTGAATTTTTAGTTAGTAAAAAAGGTGCGCTTCAATCCGCAATTCGAGTAGGAATCCCTTTATTTAATAAAAAAAATACTGACTATTTTGCTTTTCAGGTACTTCAAACGATTTTGGGAGATTATTTTGGAAGTAGATTGATGTCAAATATTCGCGAAGACAAAGGATATACCTATGGAATTGGTTGTGCTTTAGTTGAATTAAGAAACACAGGATATTTTGTAATCGCCACAGAAGTTGGAAAAGAAGTGACGCAAGCTACCATCAAGGAAATTAAGTATGAAATCGAATTATTAAAAGAGGAATTAGTTAGTTTTGATGAAATTGAATTAGTTAGAAACTACCTTTTAGGTCAATTGCTAAAAAGTGCAGATGGACCAAATGCGATGATGGATCTTTTTCTTAGTGTGCGCCAACATCAGCTTAATTTGGAGTTTTACAATGATTTTATTTTAAAAATTGAAACAATTACCGTAGAAGAATTAAGAGATATTGCTAATAAATACCTTGATTGGGATAAATTTACAATAGTAATTGCTGGGGAACACAACTAATCTGACATTTTTACGTTAAGAAAATATAGACGAGCGTTTTGAAGATACTATTTTTATTTTTTATAATTCTTTTTATACCTAAAACATTTTTCTCGATTGAAGCTTTAGGTGGTGAAATTTCTTGGACCTGCGCCGGAGGTTCAAGTTTTGTTTTTAAATTAAACTTGTACCGCGATTGCAACAGTGCAGATATTACTGGAGCTCCGCAAACAATTAAGGTTTGGAACCACGAAACAGTTTCTGAGATTACACTAAATTTCTTTTCAAAATCTGAAATTAGTCCCAATTGTACGCCAAATTCTTCCTCTTTGCCTGCCTTGGATTGTGGTACCGGAGATAATGGAGGCAACGGAATGGGAGCAGTAGAAGAATTTATTTACTTTAGTAATCCTGTTATTTTGAGCGGCGTACCTCCTTCTGAAGGTTGGGTTTTCACTTTCACAACTACATCAAGAAAAGCAAGTATAACGAATATCGTCAACCCAACTGCAAATGGAATGACACTTGTGGCAAAGATGTTTGCAGTAAGCAAAGTGCAAAATTCTTGCTTGGATAATTCACCCATATTTCTCGAAAAACCTTATTTAATTGTTTGTTCGGGTTCTCCATATTTATACATGTCTAATTGCATTGATTCTGATTTGGATTCCTTGGTTTTTAAAATGGTAAATCCTTTAAACAATTTTGATGCAGGAAGTTTTAACCCTCCTGCAAGTCCGAGTGAAGTAGTATTTTTTCCAAATTATTCAGCTACTTCGCCCACACCAGGTGTTGCAATCAATGGATCTAATGTTGGATTTAATCTGAATCAATTAAATGGAGATATTTCTTTCACTTCGGTACTTCCGGGTGAATTTGTTTACAAAGTTTTAGTTGAATCCTACAGGAATGGTCGTAAAATTTCTGAAGTTGAACGTGAAATAGTCGTTTTTGTCAAAGCATGTGGTGATGCAAATACTTCTCCTGATATTATTGCTCCACTTGAGTTAGGAAGTTTGTTCGAAGCCAATTTTGAAGCGGGTCAACTTGTGAATTTCACTCTCAATTCAGAAGATTTGGAGTTTTTGCAAGATAATGTTACTCCCCAACGAAATTTTGCTAGCGTTACAAGTGCTGCTCTTCCAATAGCTTTGACCAATAACGGTCTTCAAGGAAGTTCAATTAACGTCAATTGGCAAACAAATTGTACTGATTTAAAAAACCAACATGGTAATGAATTCCCCTCCGTTTCCTATGATTTTGTGTTCAAAGTGCAAGATGATTTCTGTCAAATCCCAAAAACCTCATACCAACGGGTTACAATTAATTTGAACACCAATATCAATATAGAAGAATCTCAAATTCAGTGTATTACAACTCTTGGTAATGGTGATTTGGAAGTCACATGGAATGAAGTCACTAATCCGTTTAATGATTTTCTTCGCTATGAATTACATTCCTTGCAAAACGGTTTGTTAGGCACATTTAATTCAATATCAACAACAAGTACTATTATTTCTGCGGTAAATGATCAGCACGATTTTTTTATGAAAACCTTTTCTGGTAATCCATGTAGTATTGCAGTTTCGAGTGACACCCTAAGTAATATTTTTGCGCAACTTTTTAATCCCGGTGACGGTCGAGTAACCTTAACTTGGAATAAAATCACGGAAACATATAATAATAATTTTCACCCTTACTACAACATTTATCGAGAATATCCAGTGAATTCTGGTGCATGGGAATTAATTGATAGCGTCCCATTCAACTCGACTCAATACATCGATACCATTGATATTTGTTCAGCAAATGTGAATTACAAAATTGAATTGCCAACTACAACTTGTACCTTCGTTTCTAATGTGCTTGGTGATTTGTTAGAGGATAAAATTTCACCATTAATGCCAATCATTTCTTCGGTTTCAATAGATACGATAACTGGTCAAACTGTCATCTCATGGAATGAAAATTCGCAAGAAGACACCTATGGTTATGTTGTTTACATGAGTGAACCAAACGGAATTTTATTTGAAATTGATACCGTTTATGGGCAAAGCAATACCTTTTATTCCTTTAACTCAGATGCAAATATTAGTCCCTTAAACTTTTCAATCGCTGCCTTTGATTCTTGCTTCACCGATCTGACTCCAGTTACCTATCAAACCTCTGCAAAAAGTGATGTGCATACAAGTATGTATTTGACGCATGAGTACGATATTTGTTTGAAAAGTTTGCACTTATCATGGACAAATTACAAGGGTTGGGAGTACATTGATTCATTTGAAGTGTATGGACATAAAGTGGGTGAGCCATGGGCACTTTTTGGGAAGTCTAAAAAACGCTTTTTTGATTTAGATTTGGCAGAATATCAGAATTATGAATTCGCAATTTTAGCTAGGGATAGCCTGCTTCCTTTGCAAAATTTCGCGTTTTCAAATACCATTAATTTTTACACAATTTCTTCTTCCAAACCGGCTTATAATTATACACGTCTAGGCGATGTGGTTGGAAATTCAATTGAAATTCATCACTATGTGGAGGCTGTCAGTGGAATTACCGAACTAGCCTTAGAGAAAAAAAATGAAAAGGGCGAATTTGAGGAAGTACAACGACTTACATTGGCCGAAAATTTAGTTTTTGTGGATGAAGATGTAGATGTTGCTAATCAAAGTTATTATTACCGAGTTAGAATCATTGATAGTTGTGGAAATCCAGCTGCCACAGCAAATGAAGTACGAACCATTTTATTGAAAGTTCAAAAAGATGACATTAGACAAACCAATTTTTTAACTTGGAATGCTTATGAAGGATTTAATGGATCCATTTTATATTACAATGTTTTTCGCGGTGTAAATGGAGTTTTTGATGGCGTTCCGCTAAAACAAGTTCCGTCAAATCAATTGTTTTGCGAAGATACGATTCAAGTGGAAGATGCATCTTTTTCTGGTGAAATTTGCTACATCATCGATGCGGTAGAAGGAGATAATTTATATGGTTCTCCTAAAATAAGTCATTCTAACATTGTTTGCCCAATGTATGAACCGCTTATTTACATTCCAACTGCTTTTACACCTAATGAAGATGGCTTAAATGAAGGTTTCAAACCAATTGTCAGTCTTTTTGATATTGCAGAATATACTTTTACCATTATCGATCGTTGGGGACAAGTGATTTTTCGCACCAATGATATTAATGAGGCTTGGTACGGCGAAATCAATGCTAGTAATGCATCAGCACCAGTTGGAACTTATATTTATGGACTGGAATTGAAAAGAGCTGATGGTCAAGAAATAATTCGACGTGGACATCTAACTTTAGCGAGATAATTGTATCTTTGAACATGCGAATTATTTTGATTTTCCTTTTTCTTTCAAATTTTGCTGTTTTTGGGCAAAAGCTAATTCCACAAATTATAAGAGAATTCTATTCAAATCCGAAAGAAAGAATAGAAAATGGTATAAAATTGAGAGATTTTTATTTGGATGAAAGTCCTGATTCGATTTACAATATCGGAAGTTTTCTTATTCGAGAAGGAATAAAAAGTGAACAACTCTCTTGGCTAAATTTCGGTAAATTAATCATTTCCAGTTATTACAATAAGAAAGGGAAAACCGAAATTAGTCGTGAAAATTTAGCTGCCTGTATTACTTATTACGAACAAAAGAGAGATTATGAAATGTTAGCTGACGCTCAAAATTTGATGGGAGTTGCAGCTATGTTTGATTTACACAACAAGGAAGCGATAAATTGGTTTGTAAAATCTTTGAAAAGTTCTGATTTAATTGAGGAAGAAAATCAGTCTTACATGGCTCAAATCAATATGGTGGAAGCGCTTATTCGTTTGCAAGAATTTGATTCAGCCGAAAAGGAGGTAAATTCTTTTTTGAAAAAAGTGGATAAACAAAATCTAAATAAGGGTAAAAGAAGGGCTTATGACATGTTGGCGAAGATTTTTTTTGCAACGGATAGGGCAGAGGAAGGAATTTCTTTTTACCAGAAATCACTTGACTTAGCATACAAAAATGGTGATAAATTAGGACTTTCATTTGCGGTGAATAATATCGCCATTGCTTATTTCGAATTGGGAGATTTAGAAAAAACCTATGAGAGTTTTAGTAAATCTTTGAAATTGAGAAAAGAAATTAATAATCCGAATTTGATTTGTGAAAGTTATTTCAATTTGGGGGAATATTTCTTTTATACTGAAAAATACGACGATGCAATTGAACAGTATGGCTTTTCCAAAAAGTTGGCAGAAAAGTATAATTTGTTAAACGAAAATTCGGATGCAACGCAGCGAATCGCTGAATGTCTGGAAATGAAAGGTGATTTCAAAACAGCATACCAACTTAGTAGTGAATTTGCACTTTTACAAGGTGATATTTTGAAAAAAGTAAAGCAAGATGATTCTGAAATCAATGAAAACTATACTTTGTTAAAAGAAAATGAGCAAAAATTGATTCAAAAATTAAGAGAGAATAAATTGCAAGAACAAATTATAAATTCCAACAGATTAAATTGGATCTTAATATTTATTTTCCTTGCCTTTATTGGTGTTTTGGTTTATTTCAGAAGGAAGAAGTAAAGTTATTTTTTATTTACTAAAACTTATTAATTCAACCTACTTGGTAAAATCAAATTAAAACGTGGAATTAAAACCTTGAATTTTGCCTTTGTACGCAGATTTATGAACGTATAAAATCCCTCCATGTACCCAATTTCACTTTTTAATTCACAATAACTTCTGTATTTATGCTCTTGATTTAAATCCAAAATTGGTTGTTCTCCGACCACACCTGGACCTTCAATTTCTTTCGGTTCATCCAAGGTGTCAAAAATATACCATGTGCGACTAAGTAATTGCACAGAGTCTAAGTTCGAGTTTTTTATCGTAATTAGGTATTCGAAGACAAATGAATTTTCTTCTAAAACCGAGAGTTTTGGATTAAAAGCTGTTTCTACTGAAATTTTTACTCCTTCTGTTGTTTTTGTATTCATGTGCAATGATTCTAATGTAAGTACTAGATCAAATTTTGTTTTAATTCTTCGAATTTGGATACTAAAATTAAATTATTTTTTTGAATAAACAAATAAAAAAGAAAAAAGTTACAAAATAAGCACTTTTAAACAACTGATTCGCACTTTTTTGTATGTGTTAATTCAGGTTGTTTTAGTTGTTCCTCAATATTTTTTTAATCGCTTTTTTGTAATCTGTATCATAAGTGTAGATACCTTTTTCGTCTTCTCCGTCATAGATAACGATATTAAAGTCTTTTATTGTGTCTCCTATAATTTTGTAAAAGCTTGTCCAATTTCGTCCTGAAGCAACCATATTGTCAATTAGGTCATATTTTTGAAGGTAATTTGGATTTTTGATTTCTTCAAATCCTTTTATCTTTTTTATTGAGTTAGTGTTTTCGTCAACAATATATAAGTAGTAAGTCCAATTGCTTCTTACGTCTGAGTTATTTTGAATAAGAATATCTTTAATCTTGTCATTATTAAAGTCAGAGAATTTAACTACCCCCACTGTGCTTTCAATTGTGTCTCTAAAGATTTCTCTATGCATTCCATTTTGAAGTTTGCTGATAAGAAATATGAATTCTTGTTTACTAAGCTTTTTAGTCGTGTCATAAGCTACAAGCTTTATTGAAATTCCTTGGTCTTTATAAATAGAGTCACATTTTATTTCCACTATTTCCGAATTTTCAGTGTGCTTATTAGACAAACTTTTTTGCTTTGTTTTTGCTTTGCCAAATTGGGAGGTTATTTTATTTTGTTCAGAATCGTTGCAACTCATTATCGTTGCAAATAATGAAAAAATAAATATTAGTTTAGTTGTCATTGTTTTGGTCTAATTTAGCCTAGCGCTATAAAACAAAACTCACTTTTACAATCCCATCTCTATCAATTTCCTCCAATTTCACTTTTTGAAAGGAATTTACCAAATTTGCAGCAAAAGGAACTTTTATTTTCACGTAATTTTCTGT
Organism: Crocinitomicaceae bacterium; assembly: GCA_044348665.1. Lineage (GTDB taxonomy): Bacteria > Bacteroidota > Bacteroidia > Flavobacteriales_D > Crocinitomicaceae > M2408. Next base: position 4,891 of record JBIKSI010000043.1, on the reverse strand, counting down.
AAAGCCGTACATCATTCCGTTGTCTTCTTCCGCTTCAAATAAAGCAACACGCGTAGAACCTAAATTCTCTTCGTAAAATACTCGTTTCTTTTTATCAGATAAAATATGAAGCATTTTACTTCTCTCACGACGTTTTTCCATCGGAACTTTTTCACCTAATTTAGGTGCGCCCGTATTCGCTCTTTCTGAATATGTGAAAACGTGTAAATAGGAAATATCTAAGTCTTTGATGAAATTATATGAATCCAAGAATTCTTCATCCGTTTCACCCGGAAAACCTACAATTACATCTACTCCAATGCAACAATCTTTACGCAAAGATTTAATTTGACTAACGCGTTCAGCATACAAAGAACGTTCGTATTTGCGACGCATGGCTTTCAAGATTCGGTCGTTTCCTACTTGAAGCGGAATATGAAAATGCGGCACAAATCGTTTCGAATCCGATAAGCAAAAATCTATGATTTCATTTGACAATAAATTTGGTTCAATCGATGAGATTCTAAAACGATCAATTCCTTCTACTTTATCTAATTCTTGAACCAAATCGAAGAAATTTTCACCTTCTCCCTGACCGAAATCACCAATATTCACTCCCGTTAAAACTACTTCTTTGATTTCTGTTTCAGCAATCTTTTTGGCTTCCAACACTGTTTCTGCAACAGATGCATTTCTACTTTTTCCTCTTGCCAATGGAATTGTGCAGAATGTACAGAAATAATCACAACCATCTTGCACTTTCAAAAATGAACGTGTTCTATCTCCGTAAGAAAATGAAGGCACAAAATCAGTAGTTTCCTTAATATTTTGAAAAGAAACCTGCGTCTCTTCCAATTTGTCCGTTTTATCTAAATAAGAAAGAATATCGAATTTTTCGTTTGCGCCCAAAACCAAGTCCACTCCTGGTATTTCAGCTATTTCAGTTGGTTTTAATTGTGCGAAACAACCTACAATCGTTACAAAAGCATTTGGATTGATTTTCAAAGCCTTTTTCACCAATTGTTTACATTTTTTGTCTGCATTTTCAGTCACAGAACAAGTATTGATGACATAAACATCAGGAGTTTCTTCAAAATCGACCTTAGCAAAACCAGCATCCTCAAACAAACGAGAAATGGTGGATGTTTCTGAAAAATTCAGCTTACAGCCCAAGGTATAAAACGCAACTTTTTTGTATTGAATCATAGAGGGTGCAAAATTACGAAGAAAAAATTAAGGAAAAAAATCTAGTTTTCAATACCCCTCATAACATTCACCAGCTTTAATCTCAAGCGAAATTTGATTCTCACTTGGAACAAGCGGACAAGAATACCTTTCGGAATAAGCACAATAAGGATGATAACTTGCATTAAAATCTAATTTCCAAATAGCGTTAGTTGATTTGTAAACATCTAAATACTTTCCTCCTCCATAAGTTGTTGAACCTGTAGTTTTGTCTTTGAAAGGTAGAAAAAGATAATCCTTGTACTCTTTTTTTCCTTTCAAACTTAGATTTTCGTAGACGGTTAAAACGCAAGTGGTATCATTTTTTGTAAATGTCAAAGTTCCATATTTTCGATAATAAACTATCCGTTCTTTTGACATCGGCATTTGAAATTTTTTGCCTTTTTCTCGCTTAAAGGAAGCCTCAATAATAAAATTTGTATCAACTTCGAAATAACAAATCCCTTTGAAATGAGCTGCCTCACTGGAATCTAATACTTCAAATAGAAATTGCAGTTGATGATTCTGACGCGCTTTTTGAATGCTATCCCTGTAGTCTTTTTGACCAAAGATAAAGGGTGAAATTATTAAACTTATCAGAATGATTAGTTTTCTCATTTTTCAGAATTTTAATTAAACTTAATTTTCACAAATTGAAAATCCTCATTCAAATTTCCATCTTGTTTCCAATAACTATTTTTATTGATAACAGCTAAATATAAATTTCCGTCGCTACCCCAGAAAATATTTTCTAAGTCATAACTGGGCATCCATTCCGAAAATTTGATTGAAAATTTTGACGAAATTTGTTTGTCCTTACAAGTATAAAAATTCAAATCTCCAGTCAAATCATAAATATTACCGTAAAGGGAAATTAGTTTTTGTTTGTCATCTGATAAAAATGGGAATTCAATGGTAGAAGCAAGCTCCAATCCTGTTTTTTTATCAATTAATTTGTATTCAAAATCTTCCCAATACCAACAACCTATGACGAAAGCATTTATTTCGGGAATTTGTCCCATGTAATTATAAATTGCAATGCTTTCATTTAATACATCGTTATCTTTATAAGTGATTGTGGTTTTTTTACATTTAATACTTAAAATTCCATCTTTTTTGATAAACTGACTGGTATCAGCTGCGAAGTTGTGTATTTTTCCAATTTTTTGTTTGTCAAAAGTATCCTTGTCAATTAATTCTATTTTTAAAAGTGAATCAAGTGTTTGAATTTCATTGAAATACCTAACATCCTCTTTGTAAGAAAGCATGGAGATTTTGTTTAAATCTTCCGTTTTTAGTTTTAAATTTAATTGATTTGCAAAATGCTTCTTTTCAACATACACCTTTTCCCAATTAGTTTTTGTTTCAAAAGAACCGTTTTCCATTGAATTTCTTTGTAGGGAAATAGCAATTCCAAGCCAATCCTCCAATTCTTCAATGACTTCAATCTTATCATTGTTTTCAATCGAACCTAGAATTGGAGCCTCCACATCAGCTTGTTCTCTGAAATGCACTGCGTTTGAACCTTCCAGTTTGAGGGTTTTCAAAATTTTCACCTGCTCCTTATTAATGAAGTTTTGGGAAAAATTAATGTTGAAAATAGAGGTAAAAACCAGTAAAGTAAATAGATGTTGACTTTTTTGAAACATAAAATAAGCTGTTGTTCTACATCAAAATTAAACTTTTTATTTGAAAATTTGATGGAAAATCATTTTTTAAGACTTCAATATCAAAATTATTGTATCTTTGCTCCCCAATTTTTTAAAATGAAAAAATCAATAACTATTTCATATACAGAATTAAAGCACTACTCAGAACTTGATGCTCATTTGCAAAATTTAGTAGCAAAGGCGTATGAAAGCGCAGCAAATGCTTATGCCCCATATTCTAAATTTCATGTAGGTGCCGCTGTTGAATTAAATTCTGGCGATATCGTAATGGGAAATAACCAAGAAAATATTGCTTATCCTTCAGGTTTATGCGCAGAACGCGTAGCCTTGTTTTTTGTAGGCGCGAATTATCCGAATGAAACCGTGAAAAACTTGGTAATCGTAGCAAAAGGTGATTTAATTGGAGAGGATGATTGTCTTTCTCCATGCGGTTCTTGCCGACAAGTAATTGCTGAGACAGAAATGAAGCAAAAATCGCCCATTAAAATATTTTTAATTTCCCAATCAGGAAAAACATTTATCTTTGATTCAATCAGTGATTTATTAATTTTTCCCTTTGGAATGGATTAAAACCGAATAATATGAAAAAGTTGTTAGTTTTTCTAAGCTTTTTGATGATGCTTAATTCCTGTTTTTTAAAAAAGAAGCAAGCTCCAATCAAAGTTGTAGAACCAATAATTGTAGAAGAAGTTTATGTTGATTCAAGCATTTCTCGCTATCAAGTATCTGAAAATGGATTAGATACTTCTTTTTTTAATTTGGATTATAAATTTTTCGCGAAGGAAGATTCATCTTGGAAAAAAAAGGCAAATAGTATCATTGCAGATTTTATTTATTCGAGCACTCAATTTGAAACGGATTCAACATTTATTGCTCCTTGCAAGCCAGATTTTTTTCGTTCCTGTTTAGATTCGTTTTACAGACAAGCAATTTTGGATTACTCAGAAACGGAATACCCAACGATGTGGAGCTACGATGGTACTGCGGAGGTACTGGATATTTATTCTACTTATGTTTGTTTGGCAAATCAAGTTTATACCTACACCGGAGGTGCGCATCCGAATGGATATTATGAATACATAAATATTGATCGTAAAACGGGCGAAATATTGAAATTGGATGATATTATTTCGGATACAACGGAGTTTTTTAAAATTGCTGAAAAGTTTTTTAGAGACGCTGTTGAAGTTTCCGAAACGGAGGATTTAGATCAATTAGGTTTTTGGTTTTACGAACGCGGTTTTTATTGCAATAATAACTTTCATATTGGTGAAGATGCGATACATTTTTTATTTAATACGTATGAAATTGCACCTTATGCTGCAGGTCAAATTGAATTTAGTGTCCCATTTACACTAAGTAAACACCTTTTTAAAATCGATTTATCTAAAAAATAATAATAATTTGGAACAAAAAACTTGATTTATTGTTCTACTTTCCTATATTTGCAATTCTTTTGTAACGATAATTATGGCAACAAAAACGATATCTAAAATTAGTAAAACTTCGAAAAAAAGCGAATCAGCTTCAAGTTCTAAGTTTTCAAAAGAAACTTACATCAAGTGGTACAAAGACATGCTGCTGATGAGAAAATTTGAAGAAAAAACAGGTCAGTTGTATATCCAACAAAAATTTGGAGGTTTTTGCCATTTGTATATTGGTCAAGAAGCAATTGTTGCTGGTACTGTAAGTGGTTCAAGACCAACTGACAAGCACATGACTGCATACCGAGATCATGCACATGCTTTAGGTTTGGGAACTGATCCACGAGTTTTAATGGCTGAATTATACGGTCGTAAAACGGGTTGTTCCAAAGGAAAAGGTGGTTCAATGCACTTTTTTGATAAAGAAAAAAACTTCATGGGCGGTCACGGAATTGTTGGTGCTCAAATCGCAATGGGTGCAGGAGTTGCTTTCGCTGAAAAATACAATGGTACGGATAATGTTGCTTTTGTGTCTATGGGTGATGGTGCGGTGCGTCAAGGTGCTTTGCATGAAACCTTTAACATGGCAATGAT
>JBIKSI010000042.1:0-23633 GCA_044348665.1 Crocinitomicaceae bacterium | reverse complement strand
GCGGTAGGTTTTTATTTAGAGAATTAAATCTTAATAAATATGGGGCTTTTGAAAGGAAAAACTGTACTTTTTGATTTTAGTCGGTTAATAGTGAAAAAATAATATCCATACTTTTTTTAAGAAGTTTGTTTTATTTCTGTTATTTTGTAAAAAATTGCCTTATTAATTCTACAATTTTGTTTTTGAATGGAGCAATAAATCTTTCTTACAAGCAAAAACATGAATTAAAAAATCATTGAATCATCAATTTTTCAATTATTCATATTATTTTTACCTAAAATATTCAATAAAAAGTAAAAAGTGTTTCAATTAGATCGAAAAAAAAGATATTTATTCTCACTTATTGGAGGAATTTTAATGGTATTATCCTTCCCATTTACAGGAAGTTTGTCCTTATTAATGCTTTTTGCTTGGATTCCCTTACTTTTTATAGAAGAAAACATTTATTACAATAAATACAGATCTTCCAAGGTTTTTATTCATGCTTACATTATTTTCTTTCTTTACAATGTTGGCACGACATGGTGGATTTGGAATGCAAGTCCTGGTGGAGCAATCTTTGCTTTTGTTCTGAATTCTCTAATAATGGCCTTGGTTTTTCAGCTATTTCATTTATCGAAAAAGTACATTGGCCGTCGAGAAGGAAATATTGCTTTAGTTGTTTTTTGGGTTGCATTTGAATATTTGCATTATCACTGGGAACTATCTTGGCCTTGGCTTAATTTAGGAAATGTTTTTGCGTCCACTCCTAATTTGGTACAATGGTATTCATTTTCTGGAGTTTTAGGTGGAACTGCCTGGATTTTAATAACCAACCTGTTGGCATTTTCAATTTTGCGAAATAAATTATTGAAAAACAAATCCTGGACTAGTCAAAAATTACTGTTTTCTTTATTGGCATTTTCACTTATTTTCCCAATCACATTTTCATTGATTCAATATTCTCTTTATGAGGACAAAGGAAAAAATACGGAAATTGTAATTACACAGCCAAACATTGATCCATATAATGAAAAGTTCTCTGGAAGTGTGAACGATCAATTGAATAAAATATGTGATTTAGCAGATAAACATATTACTAAAAACACTGATTTTGTGCTTGCACCTGAAACCGCTTTGCCATTTTCATTTTATGAAGACGAAATTCAGCGCATCATTTATTATCACTATTTGATTGAGCGGAAAGCACAATGGAACGGACCTTCTTTGTTAATTGGAGCATCCACTAAAAAATACTTTAAATCTAAAAATTCTCGTGCCTCCAAAAAAATATACGGTGGACCAGGATATGAAGAATATTACAATTCTTCTCTTTTGATTGATGAATACGATCATCCAACATTTGCTCATAAATCTAAATTAGTTTTAGGCGTAGAAAAGGTTCCATTTTCTAATATTTTTCCATTTTTGGAGGAATTATCTATTAACAATGGAGGAACTAGTGGAACTTTAGGAATTGAAGACCAATCGCAAGTAATGCGCGGAAATGGAATCAATTTTGCTCCAGTGGTTTGTTATGAATCAATCTATGGCGAATTTATTTCTGACCAATGTAATAAGGGGGCAGAATTGATTTTTATCATTACAAATGATGGTTGGTGGAAAGATACGCCAGGTTACAAGCAGCACATGTCATTCGCGCGCTTGAGAGCTATTGAAAACAGAAAAAGTGTAGCTCGATCGGCAAACACCGGAACTTCTTGTTTCATTAACCAACGTGGAGATGTTTTGCAAAAAAGCACTTGGTGGACTGAAACATCCATGAAAGCAAATTTAAAACGCAATTCACATAAAACCTTCTACACAAAATTTGGAGACATCATTGGACAGTCTTTTTCTTTCTCAGCCATCGTATTGCTTCTTTACACTTTGTCAAGAATTTACAAGCGAAAATTTAAGAAGTAAAACTGAGTTTCAAGAAAAAACTCACAAAGAACGATACATCTTTATCCAATCAGGATTTTGTACATCACGGAGAATTTTCCAAAAACTTGTGTCGATAAAGAACTCAAAATCAATGTCCTTCACTCCATAATTATCTCTGAGAAAAATGGCTTGTTTGCTTGAAGGTTTATACAATTCAGAACTCCATCCACGTTCTTTACCTGTGTTGTATGGATAGTCGGAATACCTCAATTTCCAGAGAGAGTCGAGTGGAGAGCAGTAAACGACATCTTTTTTTGTGATAGAATCTTTAATCAATCCGCATAGAATATTGTTTTCTTGCAACATGTTTTTCCGCTGAGGATTGTAGATACTTGGCCATTTTCCGCTGGCAAATTTCACAAAATCATCTTTTGTAAGGTATTTTTTATTGCTCAAAATCCGTCCATTGTCAGTAAAAACATATAGGGTGTACATTTGAGAATTAGTTTGCATATTTACTTGAACAGCAAAAACTGTCCGTGCACTTTGTTTGTAAATGACAGAGCTAAAAATAAACCAAGTTCCCAGAAAAAGTAATAAGTGTTTCATTTTCAATTACACAAACAACAATTATACCCTTTTATTCGTGAAGTCTAATATACGGAAATTTTTAAAAAAAGTTTGATTTTATGTTAAAAGGTTTTTTGAGATATTTATCCTAGGACAATAGAGAGTAAAGTTGAAGATAAACGCAAAGTGACAAAAGGCTTATCGCAATGGACGCAAGACGATTGATTTATTTTTTTAATCCTTACTTTTCTTTCTATCTCAGTGGTAAAAAAGAAGGTTTTTGTTCTTGGACTTAAATTTCCTTCAAGAAAGTGTGAGTAAACTTAACGCAAAGTGACAAAAGGCTTGTCGCATAGAACGCAAAGTGTTTGACTTAGAAGATAATCCTTAATTTTTTCACCACTTAAGAGAAGAAAGAAAAGTAAGTAGGTGTTTCTTTCTTATGCTTACTATCTCAGTGGTAAAAAAGAGAGAAAGAAGGTTTTTTAAAACGAAGACACAAAGTATCCACGAAGAACACAAAGAGATTTTGCCCTTGCTCTTAAATTTCAATCAAATTGGCAAATCTGCGAGTTTTTTCTGCGGAAATCTGCGGGAAAATTTAATTACAAGATATTTAAAGTAGCTTCTGGTTTTCCTATTTTATTTCCTCAAAATCATCAAAGTCATCCTTTTTATCAGAGCCGGCGTGAAATTCGGTATTAACACTAGCAATTGGTCTTCCAGAAATCAAAAATGTGATTCCATTCACAATTTTCATCAATATTCCAAGCAAGACAAAAAAACCAATTACCTTGAAGATAAAACCAAAAATTGGCGTTTTTTTGATGCTGATAATGCTTTCATAAAACCAATTACTGATTGGATTACTTGCATAAATTGGGAAAAAGAAAAAGAGAACAAAAAGTATGATTCCGAATAATATGGCCGCAATCTCTGCTTTCAAATTAAAAAGTGGCATTAGATTAGAAATGCGCGCTCCAGATAATTGAAGGATTGTATTTCGTTGTTGTTTGTTTTGCAATTTTCCTACGAAATATAAGATCAAAATAAAGCCAGATAAGATTAATTCATTGATTAGCAGTTGCGTGTCATCTTGTTTATTGACACAAAATAGAAAAGTGACATCCACTAAGAAAAAATATTGTACAAATTTGAGAGAATATTCCTCAATAAAAGATTTTGGGCGTAGTCCTCTAATTACATTTAAAAGTAGTTGGATTAAACCCCAAATAAATCCAAAAATGGCGAAAATAACGCCTAATCTGAAAGCAATTTCTATAAATTTCACAGTCCAAAATTACAAATTTATTGCCTTTTATCACAAATAAAAATTATTTGATGAGGATTTCTTATCTTTGCAATCCAAATTTTATAATGATGAAAAATATCTTTGCGAGTTTATTCTTCCTTTTAACAACACTTTTTTCTTATGCTGAGGAGGGAATGTTAATCCCATCTTTGTTGAATGCCTTTGAATCAGACATGCAAGCAAAGGGAATGAAACTAAGTGCGCAACAAATTTACAGCGTGAATAATTCAAGTTTAAAAGATGCAATTATTCATTTTGGTGGTGGTTGTACTGCTGAATTGGTTTCAAATCAAGCTTTACTTTTAACAAATCATCATTGTGGTTATTCTCAAATTCAATCTCATTCATCCCTTGAAAAAGATTATTTAAAATATGGTTTTTGGGCAAAAACGAAGGAAGAAGAATTGGCAAATGCTGGTTTAACTGCTGCTCGCATGGTGCGAATAGATGACGTGACAAAAGAAATGTTTTTTGGCGTTAATGAAGCTGATGAAGCTGCTGCAAAAAATGCTCAAATGAAAAAAAACATGGAGCAATTGGTAAAAGATGCAAAAGTTGGAAATCATTATGAAGCTGAAATTAAAGCATTTAATTATGGAAACAACTATTACATCATTGTAAAAGAAGTATTTTTAGATGTACGTTTGGTTGGAACGCCTCCAAACTCAATTGGTAAATTTGGTGGTGACACGGATAATTGGGTTTGGCCAAGACATACGGGAGATTTTTCAGTTTTTAGAATTTATGCAGGTAAAGACAATAAACCAGCTGCTTATTCAACTGAAAACGTTCCTTATAAACCAATTCACTTTTTACCAATTTCATTTAAAAACAGAAAAGAAGGTGATTTCACAATGGTGTATGGTTTTCCAGGCACAACTGAACAACATTTGGTTTCTGGTCAATTGAAATACATTGTTGAAAAAGAACGTCCTGCTCGTATAAAAATGCGTGAACTTTCTTTATCTGTAATTGATGAGGCAATGCGAAATTCAGACGAGGTGAGAATTAAATATTCTGCTAAACAAGCAAGCATTGCGAATGCATATAAAAAATGGATTGGACAAGTGGGAGGATTAAAAGAATTAACTGCTATTGACAAAAAATTAGCTTACGAAAAATCCTACCTTGAAAAAGTAGCAACGGATGAAAAATATCAAAAAAAATATGGAAACTTGATTCAGCAAATGAATGATTTAGTGGCAAGTGATTCTAAATATGATTTCGAATACCAATTACATATCGAATATTTATACGTCGGACCAGAACTTTTTGACTTAGCAAGGGCGGTAGATGATATGATTGAAAATTACGACAAATGGGTTGAAAACAAAGAGATTGATGCCAAAATTGCTAGTTTGAAAAAGAATGGAGAAGCTTTTTTTAAGGATTATGATGCAACAGTTGACAAAAAAATCTTTGTGCTTCTGACCGAAGAATTTAGAAAACAACTTGGTTATATGGATTCAAAATTGACAGATTTTTCAGTGGATGAAAGAGCAAATGAAATTTATTCAAAATCAATTTTGACAAATAAAGAACGTTATTTAAAGTTTGTTTCTAGCCTTTCTACAAAATCCATTAAGAAAATTCAAGGAGACAAAGGTTATTCCTACTACACTTTCGTAAATTCTAATTTTATTGATAAAACTGTTCCAAAATACCGCGAATTTAATGGCAAAATGAATTCTTTACTAAAAACTTATGTTGCAGGTAAATATGAACTTTTTCCAGATGCAAAACATTGGGCCGATGCAAATAGTACCCTGCGTGTGACTTACGGAAAATTAGAAGGTTCTGCACCAACGGACGGAATGAAATATACAGAACATACCACCCTAAAAGGGATTGTTCAAAAATACAATACTGGAAATCCTGATTTTGAATTGCTTCCTCGCATGGTGGAATTGGCAGAAAAAAAGGAATATGGAAAATACGCGCAAGATGGCGAATTATGGGTTTGTTTTACAGGATCTAACCACACAACAGGAGGAAATTCTGGCTCACCAATAATTGATGAAAATGGTTATTTGATGGGACTAAATTTCGACAGAACTTGGGAAAGTACTATGTCGGATTATTTGTTCGATCCAACTCGATGCAGAAATGTTGTTGTGGATATTCGTTATGTTTTGTGGGTGATGGATATTTATTCGGATGCAAAACATTTGGTTGATGAAATGGAATTGAGAGAAAAGTAAACTTTTTTATTAGTAAAACTGAGAACAAGAGTTCCATTTCTAAATTAATGTAGTCGTGAGGGACGTGAATTGGCACATTGAATAAGAAAATACTATGGTTTTTTCAAGCGCACTATTTTTAGTATATTTTCTTCCAATTGTGCTTGGAATTTATTTCTTTTTGCCCAAACAATTCAAAAATTATTTTTTACTTCTCGCTAGTTTGCTCTTTTATTCGTGGGGTGAACCTATTTTTTGTTTAATCATTCTAGCAGCTTCAATCTCAAATTTTTATTTGGTTGGAGTGATGGAAAAAAAGCTTGAAAGACAGCGAAAAATGTATTTGTTTTTGTTGATCATTTTAAATCTTTCACTGCTTTTTTATTTTAAATACGTTAATTTTTTCGTTGAAAACCTTGAGTGTTTAGGCGCAGATTTCAAATCTTGGAAGGAAATTGTTCTCCCCATTGGAATATCTTTTTACACCTTTCAAAGTATCACTTATATCGTTGATGTTTACCGAAAGGAATGTGAATCGCAGCACGAATTACACAATTATTTACTGTATATTTTTCTTTTTCCTCAATTAATTGCGGGACCAATCGTAAAGTATAATTCAATTGTTGATCAGTTGAAATCACGAACAGAAAATTCAAGTCAATTTTTACAAGGATTTATTCGATTTTCAATTGGATTGGCTAAAAAAGTATTGATTGCAAATGTTTTAGGAGCTTTTGCGAAAATGATGCTTTATCCAGAATTTAGTCAAACCGTAAGTTCAAGTTCAGTTTGGCTTGGAATGCTCTGTTATACTTTTCAAATTTATTTCGATTTTTCTGCTTATTCCGATATGGCTATCGGTTTAGGTAAAATGCTTGGTTTTACTTTTCCTGAGAATTTTGATCGTCCTTATACTTCTTATTCTATTACACAATTTTGGAGAAAATGGCACATCACCTTAGGTGACTTCATGAAAAACTATTTATACATTCCTCTTGGTGGGAACAAGGTTTCTAAGATGAAAGTTTACCGCAATCTATTTTTAGTTTTTTTGCTAAGTGGACTCTGGCATGGAGATAATTGGACTTTTATCGTTTGGGGCCTTTTTCATGGTTTTTGGATGATTTTAGATCGACTTTTCCTTGAAAAATATTTAGGAAAAATAAAGATTTTGGCTGTTCCATTCACCTTCGTACTTGTCTTGATAGCCTGGGTGTTTTTTCAAGCTCCAAATGTTACAATTGCATTTCAGCAGTTAAGCATACTTTTGGCCTTTGAATTTAAGGCATTGCCTGATTTCTCATTTCATTTTTACTATTTTTTCCATTTAGTTTTAGCTATTTCAATCTGCTTGTTTGGCTTTTCACTTTTTGCCCGAAATTTTTCAGATAAATTCATCTCCAGCGAAAGTAAATTTTTGGCTTTGTCCCTTAAGTTAGTTGTTGCAGGAGTTTTGTTTACCATCAGTTTGTCAGAAATTCTTGGTAGTAGTTTCAACCCATTTATTTATTTTAAATTTTAAAAAATGGGAGAAAATAAATACAATAAATTTTTAAAGCTTGGAGTGGTGATTTTTCTATTTTTCCCGCTTCTTTTTCAGTTTGTGAAAATTAAAGAATTTACGCCTTTAAGTGGAGTTCAAGAAAATAAGGTTCAACATTTATTAGATTCTACAAACAATAAACTGTCATGGTTTAAAGGAAGTTTTCAAAAGTATTGTGATTTAGCCGCATCTGAAAACTTGGTATTAAAAGCTCCTCTGATTCGATTAAGAAACCAAGTGCAGTATTCGTTTTTTGAAAAAATTAATGCGCAAGACATTTATGAATACAATGGAATTTTATTTCGTTTTTACACCAAAAACTACCATGAAGGAATCAATTTTATGGGGGAAGCTAAAGCTAAAGAACAAATTGGCAAACTGAAAAAAATCCAAAATTATTTTGGCAAAGATATTCCAATAATTACGGTCATTGCTCCCTCTAAAACTTATTTCTATACGGAAAAATTACCTCAAGTAAATCAATTTCGCACAGAAAAATCAAATTACAAGTACTTAAAGAACTTATTGCTTGAAAATCAATTACATTGCATCGATTTTAATACCTATTTCTTGCAACAAAAAAATTCTCAAATTCCAATTTTTGGAAAAGGAGGAATCCATTGGAGTTCATTTGCTTCAACTTTAGCCATGGATTCTGTTGTAAAGTACCTTTCCAGAATTCAAAATCAGGAGTATCAATTACCTAATTGGAAGGTGAATGATGGATTTAATTTTGAGTATGATGACCATGATTTGGCGCAATTGCTCAATGTTTTTTATCCACCAAATGACAAGGAAGTGAGGTCCTTAAACTTTCAAAGTATTTCAAAACCAAAAAAGAAAATCAAAGCTTTGATTATTTCAGATAGTTTTTTTGATGTCATTTCAAAAACAGAATTAAGGAATCAAATTTTCACCAAGGACAGCGAATATTTATATTATTTCGTCAAAAGAAAAGACAATCAAAATGGATCACAAGTCTTTGATATAAACCAATTGTTGTCTAAAATTAAGACAGCTGATTGTGTGATTATTATGAATGACATTGTGAACATGGAAGATTTTTCTTGGGGTTTTATTGATGAGATGTACAAACAAATATTAGATAATTGATGAGAGTAATAAGTTTGTTTTTCTTGATCGGATATTTTTTAGCCTTTCAATCGTGTAATTCAGATCTGCAAAGAAAGATATACTTGCTGAAAAAAATATGTTTAAACAAATTAATGACTCAACATTTAGTGAAAAAGTTTACAAAAATGAAAAAATTGAATTAGAACTTGTAAATTCTGCTTTCAAATATCACTTGATAATTAAATATGAGGATACTATAATTAATTTGAATTTTCAGAAAGCAAATATTCCTGCAAAAACACCTGAATTGAAGTGGGTAAATAAGGATTTTATTTGTATTTCAACTTGGTGGTCAGCATCATTTTCGAGGTATATTTTTATTTCTTTAAACAAATACAAACCATATTTCTATATTGATAAAAGTTTAGAATTAGTGGACCAAGAGACAAATAGAATTGTTTATATTGATACAATAATGCCAAATAAATTAACTTTTAAAGTTTTGAATATAATTACAAAAGCCGAATCTAAAATCCAAATTCCCAAAAGTAAAAATAATGATGAATATCCGTATTACAAAAGTATTGAAATTAAGAATAATTACTTGTTAATTAGGACAGTAGACAAGAATCATTGTTTTAAAATTTGATATTTAGAATTAGTAAATAAATTCTTTAATGATGGAAATTTTCAAATTATTAGCATCGGAAGTAAAATTCTATTATGTTTGAATGTTTTTTCAATTTTACTTAAGGTAGTTTATTAGAAAACATTTTTTGTTTTTGTAAATAACATTGTCAATTATGATTAAAATACTTCCATTATTATTTGTTTTCTCTTTGTTTTTTTCCTGTGATACCTCAAAGTTTTCTGAAACTTCTGATTCCAAATTCATTGGAACATTTGAATTAAAAGGAAGATCTATGTTTGAAGGAATAGAAATTACAATTAAAAGGGAGGAAAAAGAACTAATAGGTAGAATTTCCAAATTAAATGACAATAAATTTGTGAAGCTTTTCTGTGACTCCAATGATGTGTGGATTTCGGAAATACATAGAAATTCAAATTTTGAATTTTCAATCACTGAAAATAAAATTGGTAAGTCTTTGTTTTCACTTTATGATTTACCAACAAGTAATGAATTTAAAGCTCAATTTATTAATAAAAATGATTTTGCCATTTCAGGGAAGTCGGAGGAGCCTTTGAATTCCAAGACCATATACAAAAAGATAAAGTGATTTTTATGTGATCGATGCTAGAAATCATTTGTTTTTAAAGGTTTTTTTAAAATTCGTGTGATTTTATTGCCGCAAATTCTTTAACTATTCAATCAAGTGTGTAACAAATACAAAATTCATCAAAGCTTAACTTAAAGTGACAGATGAATCTCTTATTTTTCTTCCATTCATTATTGAAAATAACTCCAATAATCTTTATTTTAGTATTTCATAATCTGCTTTATTACATTGTTTACTATTTAACAAAATAAATTCATTAGTTTTGCCTAAATTCAAAATCAAAAAAATGAAAATTTATTCTTTCTTATTTATTTCTTGTTCTCTTTTTTTGTTGTTATCTTGTGGACAAAGTGACCCAAAAATGTGTTCTTGTTTAGAAGCAGGAGAAAAATTAAATAATTATTCTTCAAAAATGTTTACAAAAGAAATAACAGAAAAAGATGTGAAAGAAATGCAAAAATTAAAAGAGGATAAGGAAAAAAAATGTGTCGATTATCAAACGATGAGTGGAGAGGAAATGCTTAAACGAAAAGCTGATTGTGAGTAAGATACTAATATTCTAACTTTCATTTAAGGTTTGAAAAAATTCACGCATAATTATTTAAAAATATTCTTATCAAATGAATTCCATGATACCGTTTTTAAGAAAAGGTGATAAAATTCAACTTGTTTCTCCAGCAAAAGCTATAGAACCTATTCTCGTTTTAGAAGCAAAAAGTTTTCTAGAAAAACAAGGCTTTTGTGTCTTATTGGGTGAATATACCATGAGCACACACCACTATTTTGCAGGAACAGACGAGGAACGATTGCAAGATTTTCAAGACGCGCTGGATGACCCAGAAATTAAGGCAATTATTTGCGCAAGAGGCGGTTATGGAAGTATTCGCATCATTGATAAGTTGGATTGGACAAAGTTTGAAAAGAATAAAAAATGGATTATTGGTTTTTCTGACATTACAGTTTTTCACCTGCATTTGCAGCGCAAAGGGATTCCAAGTATTCATGCTACAATGCCTTTAAATTTTGCACAAAATTCAAGCTTAGCACTTTCAAGTTTAATAGATTCCTTTACCGGAAAACTAAATTCCCACGAAGTGGAAGCTAATCAACTAAATGTCCTTGGTGTAGCCAATGGAAATTTAATAGGTGGTAATTTTTCCATAATTTATTCCTTGCTAGGAACCAATGATTGTCCGAATTTTGAAAATTCTATCCTATTTATTGAAGATTTAGCAGAACAATTGTATCACATTGATCGCATGTTTTTTGCTTTAAAAAAGTCTGGAATCTTAAGCAAAATCAAAGGATTAGTTGTTGGTAGTTTTACTGATCTTAAAGATACAGAAATTCCTTTTGGGAAATCTTATGAAGCAATAATTTTGGAACATTGTTCTGATTTATCCATTCCAATAGCATTTAATTTTCCAGCAGGACACATTGATGATAATAGAGCATTGATTTTTGGAAATCCATGTATTTTAGATGTCACCAATGAAAAAGTAATTTTGAAATTTGAAAATAATTTTTGAAAAATCACGTTATACGAACATGCGAATTTTAAGTTTTTTAGTTTTAATTGTATTTTTTTCCTCAAAACTTGTAGGACAAATTGCTACTGGAGATTGGCGAATGCATGTTGCTCCAAAGGGGATTGATGTTGCTGTTGGTGAAGGAGTAGTTTACGCCGCCTATGAGACTGGTTTGCTGGAATATGACATCGAATCAAAGGAAACAAGTATTTGGACAGATGTGAATGCCTTATCAGATATTCAAATTTCTTGTGTTTATTTTGATGAAAAATCGAAGTCACTTTTTGTAGGATACAAGAATGGTAACATTGATCGAATAAAAAATAACGCAGTAACGAATATTCCAGCTATTAAATTAGCGCAAATTCAAGGAAATAAATCAGTTACTCATTTCATTGAAAATCAGGGTTTTATTTATGCATCAACAGGCTTTGGGATTGTGGTAATAAATCCTGAAAATAATGAAATCAAGGATTCTTATTACCCTACAAACTCCTTAGAACAAATTCAAAGTCTTGCATTTAAGGGAGATTCAATTTATGCTTTAACTCCAAGCAGGTTGTATGCTTGTAATCTTAGCAATCCAGCGCTTGCTGATCCAAATCAATGGAAACTTGTGTCTCGTGTTCCAATCATTGCAAATGACACCTATCAAAACATTGAGAACATAGAGAATGAGCTGTATTTCATTAAAAAATTTCCAGGTTTAGGCTATGATTCGCTTTTTCACCTTACAGACACCGATTTTGAAGTACACATGGATTTTGGCTTTAACATCGAGATTCAGAATTTTAGATCTCAAGGTGGTGCAGTTTTCGTCACAACGCCCTATTCTGTTTTGTATCTAAAAAATAATTTTGAATTGGAATATCAATTGTACATCATCGCGCAAGGTGAACCCGTTCCAACTTCGTTAATGAATTCAGTAATCTACGATTTCAAAGTTTTTTCTGTTGACAATAATTATGGTTTGTATCAGTTTAGAGGTGAAGGTGCAATAAATATTAAATTTGCTGGTCCACCAAAAAATAAATTTTTTGCTTTGGGTGGGAATAAAGAGGTTATTACCGTTGCTGGTGGAATAATTGCGAAAACGGGTTACGAATTCAGCGATGCTGGAGCCTATATTTTTCGTGATGAGGAATGGACTTTGTTGGATAGATATAACCAAGAATTATGGATAAACACACTTCAATGGGACATTAGTTCTGTTGCCGTACACCCGCAAAATTCTGATCAATTTGCCGTTGGAGCGTTTAGTCACATGCCGCTTTCCTTAAGTTCTAATGGCAAAACGATTGATGAGGTGTATACCAGTGATAATTCTATGTTGGAAGCCTATGCCATGAACGGTGTTTGTATTTCTGACCTTAAATATGACAGTAAAGGAAATTTATGGCTTTCAAATTGCTTTTCAAATAAGCCACTAAAAATGTTAGACAAAGACAAAGTGTGGCATGAGTTTGAAACGAATGGGAATTCCAAATCTCGATTTACTGGTAAATTGGTCATAGATCAAAGTGATAATAAATGGTTTGCAGTTTATGATCAAGGAATTTTTGGCTATAATGACAATGGTACAATTGATGATTTATCTGATGATAAAACTATTCAAATCAATAGCGGGGATAATACGGGCGCTCTACCGACAACAAATGTCACGGCTTTAGCAGTTGATTTAGAAAATCGTTTGTGGATTGGTACTTCCAATGGTTTTGCAATTTTATACAATCCAGATAATGCCTTTGAAGGTATTCCTGGTGAATACAACGCACAGCGAATTAAGATAGATTTTGAAGGGAATGTTGAATATTTGTTAGGAAATACAAGTATTACAGACATTGAAATTGATGGAGGAAACAGAAAATGGATTGGAACAGCAAATGCAGGAATATTTTTACTTTCTGCTGATGGTTCTGAGGTAATTGAAAGTTACACGAGTGAAAATAGTCCTTTGATTTCCAATAACATAGTGGATATGCAATTCAACTACAAAACAGGTGAATTATTTATTATCACGGATATAGGATTAGTTTCCCTTCGAACAAATTCTTCTTTGGGTGATGATAAATATGAAAATGTGGTGGTTTTTCCAAATCCTGTAAAACCTGGTTTTGATGGTGTGATTACACTTCAAGGCATAAAATACGATTCGGATGTAAAAGTTACGGATGCTGCAGGTAATTTAGTGTTCCAAACAACATCAAATGGTGGAACTGTTACCTGGAATGGGAAAAATTTGAAAGGGGAGAAAGTGAGTGCTGGAACTTATCTTTTTTGGACAGCTTCCAATACCGAAAAAGGGAGAAAAGTTGCGAAAGTGCTTATTTTAAACTAATAACCTGATTTCGACTATTTAAATTTTGTCAAAACGCTTTATAATAGTTAGATACGAGATTTTTTTTGATGTAATAATGAGTTATTTCAGATAAAAAAAGTGAAGTAGATGGCTGTTATAAAGTGAAAACTACATTAAAGCTAATAATAAAAGAATCTGTTTTCTTCGTTGGGTTTTCAAGAGATAACTCGTTATCCCTTTAAAAAACCTGCCTCGCCAACAAATTTTTTATTAATTTTGACTTTATTTAAATAATCGAATTCAGGTTGAAATGAAAAAAACGGAACAAGGCTTTGTCTTGCAAAAGATTGCTTATTCAGAGACGAGTTTTGTAGCAAAAATTTTCACTCAAAATCATGGTTTAAAGGCTTTTATGGTAAAGGGTGGAAATAAAAAATTTGCACCTATTTTTCAAGCTTTATCTCACATTGAATTTACGTATTATCAAAAAAATGAAGACCAATTAGCCAATTTGTTCGAACCTCAACTTGTTTCCAATTTTCAAGAAATTTATTTTAATCCCCTAAAGCAAAGCATTGCATTTTTTGAGACAGAGTTTTTAGTGCAGTGTTTGCATGAAAATCAAGGAGACTTGGAGTTATTCGAATTTATTAGAAATGAATTGATTTTCCTAAATCAAGAGGAATTTCACCCCAATTATTTAATTTTTTGGATTGCAGAGTTGTCCGGAATTTTAGGATTTAGAATTCAAGTAGAAGAGGAAGATGGTCAGTTTTTTGATTTGATAAATGGTGAAATTACTCGATTAAATTCTTTACATTCTGAATCAGTTTCTGGAGAAATTATTAAACATTTTGCAAGTTTTTTATGCCTTTCGAGGGAAGAGCAATTAATTTTCGAATTCTCAAAAGACGAGCGTAAGCGAATTTTAGAAATTTTGCTAAGGTATTTTAAATTACACATTGATTCCTTTAACAAGATAAAATCTTTAGAAGTGTATCAAACCTTGTGGTACGAATAATGGCAAGAACGATTACTCACAAAAGTAGCGAATTTTTAATTTCTCCAAATATTTGTGTAAATTCGTGTACTTCGTGGCTAAAAAACTAAGTTTACTGTTGAAAGTTCTTAAAGTGACAGTTTGCACTAGTACAACTGCTTGCTAGTTTTGCAATCTAAAGTCTTTTTAGTAACTTCGCATCGATGTTAAGGATATTTTTAGGAAATCAAATTGCGGTATTGTTTTTAATACCAATGATTGTTATTGTATATCTTTTTTCCAATCATTATTTTGCTTATTTTGAGTACACAACAAGTTTAGATCTTGGTTTGTGGGGCTTGGTTAAAGTCAAATTGATTGAAAATTACCTTCCGTGGTTGAGTGGGATTTTGGTGTGTCTTAATGCCTACATTCTGAATTATTTTTTTAACACCAATGGTTTCTATGATAAAAACTCATACATCGTTTCTTTGTTGTATGTTATTCTCTTAAGTTATTATCGTTCCTTTTATTATGCGGATGGTTTATTGCTTGCTCAAACTTTCATTTTGTTGGGACTAAACGTTCTTTTTAAATTGGAATACAATACTGATGGTAAAAAATTAGCTTTTAATTTTGGTTTTTTCTTTGGTCTTGCATCCACATTTCACCCAGCCTTAATCTTCATTTTCCCTTTTTTATGGTTGATGATGACGCGCATTCGACCATTCGTATTCAGAGAAGTCATTTTGGTGATCATGGGATTTGCTGTTCCCTTGATTTATGCCCTTCTTCTTGCTTTTTATGTTAATAAAGAAATTAATTTCAATTTCATAGAATCAACAAAAAGGTACACACAAAAAGAACTCATATTTTTAGTTTCATTGGTGCTTTTTGCCATTTTATTATTCACAAGTTGGATTGGTGTGCGAAACAAAACAATGAAAAGCTCCATTCGTTTTCGAAAAAATTCACACATTCTTTACTGGTTTTTAGTTTTTTCTATTCTTTTGGGAACGGTAGATTGGATTTTTTATCAACAATACGAATGGTTTTCATACAGTGTAATCCCACTTGCCTTGTTTCTTCCATTCTCTTATTTGAGCGTTAAGTTTACTGCAATTTCCTATTTGCTGTTTTACGTAACAATTCTTTTTTCTGTTATTAAGTTTTTTATATAAAATCGATTTACTGCTTTAATTTTACGTACTTTTGTGAGCAATTATTGAAAGTTGATAAACATGAAATTTGGAGTTGTAAC
Source organism: Crocinitomicaceae bacterium (assembly GCA_044348665.1). GTDB lineage: Bacteria > Bacteroidota > Bacteroidia > Flavobacteriales_D > Crocinitomicaceae > M2408. Next base: position 7,782 of record JBIKSI010000042.1, on the reverse strand, counting down.
CTTTCCCGGTTCAAATTGCGATGAAGACATGGTATATGTCTTGGAAACAAAATTAGGTCAAAAAGTTGAAAAATTATGGCACAAAGAAGCAGACCTGAAAGGTGCTGATTTCATTGTTTTGCCTGGTGGTTTCTCTTACGGCGATTATTTACGCTCAGGCGCAATTGCAAAATTGTCTCCAATCATGGGTGAAGTGATTAAACATGCAAACAAGGGCGGATATGTGCTAGGTGTTTGTAACGGTTTTCAAATTTTAACCGAATCTGGTTTATTGGAAGGAGCTTTGTTACACAACAATACACAAAAATTTATTTGCAAAAATGTGCACATCAAAGCAGGAAATACAAGCACAGCGATTACAAATAATTTGAGTTTAGATAGAGCTTATAAAATTCCAATTGCGCACGGCGAAGGAAGATTTTATGCGCCGCAGGAAACAATTGACTCTATTTTGGCAAACGACCAAGTGTTGTTTAGATATGCTTCTGAGGATGGGATTACGTCTGAAGAATTTAATCCAAATGGTTCTGTAAACAACATTGCAGGAATTTGTAATAAAGGAAGAAATGTTTTTGGAATGATGCCTCATCCAGAACGAGCTGCTGATTCAGAAATTGCTAATGAAGATGGAAAATTATTCTTCGAATCACTATTAAAAAATTGTTAATCAAAATATTAAGCAAAAAATTTCAATGAGAATTTTATTATTAGGTTCAGGAGGTAGAGAACATGCTTTAGCATGGAAAATTAGTCAAAGTTCTCAATTAGATAAACTATTTATTGCTCCTGGAAATGCTGGAACAAAAACAATTGGAACCAATGTAAATCTGTCCATTGTTGATTTCCCTGCCATCAAAGCTTTTTGCTTAGAGAATAAAATTGACATGGTGATTGTTGGTCCAGAAGATCCATTAGTAGAGGGGATATTTGATTTTTTCCAAGCGGATGCTGATTTGAAAAATATTCCATTAATTGGTCCATCAAAAAAAGCTGCTCAACTAGAAGGAAGTAAGGATTTTGCCAAAAAATTTATGGTAAAACACGGAATTCCAACCGCAAAATATGCAACTTTCACAAAAAGCACTTTAAAAGAAGGATATGCTTTTTTAGATTCCATGAAAGCACCTTATGTCTTAAAAGCAGACGGACTTGCAGCTGGAAAAGGCGTTTTGATTTTAGATGATGTCAAGGAAGCAAAAAATGAACTCAAGAAAATATTAAGCGACGGAAAATTTGGTAAAGCCGGAAAACAAGTTGTAATCGAGCAATTTTTAAAAGGAATTGAATTGTCCTTTTTTGTGATTACCGATGGTGAATCCTACAAAATTTTACCTGAAGCAAAAGATTACAAACGTATTGGAGAAGGCGATACAGGATTAAATACTGGAGGAATGGGAGCAATCTCTCCTGTGCCTTTCGCAGATTCAACCGTAAAAGATAAAATTGAAAACCAAATTATTATTCCAACTATCAAAGGATTAAAGACTGACAATCTAATTTACAAAGGATTTATCTTTTTTGGATTAATCATGGTTAAAGGTGAACCCTATGTTATTGAATACAATTGCAGAATGGGTGATCCAGAAACAGAAGTTGTGATTCCTCGTTTGAAATCGGATATTTTAGATTTGTTTGAAGGTGTTGCAAGCAATACACTTTCTGAGAGAGACATTCAATTTGATGAGCGAAGCACTGCGACAATCATGATGGTTTCTGGAGGTTATCCTGAAGAATATGAAACAGGAAAACACATTTATGGTTTAAATTCTGTAACAGGAAGTTTGGTTTTTCATGCTGGAACAAGTTCAGATGGTCCAACAATTTTAAGCGCTGGAGGACGAGTTTTAGCGGTTACTTCTTATGGAAAAACCCTAGAATTAGCACTTGATAAATCGTATGCAAACATCAAAAATATTGAGTTTGAAGGCGCAAATTATCGAAAAGATATTGGTAAAGATGTTTTATTATTGAAAAAAAATTAATATCTTTAGCATTCTAATATAGAAAATGGACCCCGCCCAGATAATCATTATTGCGTCTTTAATTTTTTCAGCCTTTTGTTCTGGAGTTGAGATTTCCTTTATTTCTTCCAATAAATTAAAAATTGAATTAGATCGAACGAAAGGTTCTTTGAACGGACGAATCGCGGCATACTTTTATAAAAAAGAAGGTCATTTTATCGCGACTTTATTGCTTGGAAATAACATCGCACTAGTTCTTTTTGGTATCTACTTTGCTCAAATTCTAAATCCTTTTATTCATTATTGGGGAGTTGATAATGATGTGCTTGTCTTGTTAATTCAAACTATTTTATCTACAATTTTGGTGCTTACACTTGCTGAATTTTTGCCAAAAGCCATTTTTCAGTTGAATCCGAATGGATTTTTAAAAACTTTTGCATTTCCAATGATGCTTGTTTATATCATTTTGTTTGTCCCTACGACAATCGTTATGTTTATCAGTACACAATTCTTGAAATTATTGAAAGTTGAGCTTAAAAACAACGAAAAAGTGTTTTCTAAGGTAGATTTGGAGCATTATGTGCAAGACATCAACAAAAGAATCAAGGAAGAAGCTGATTTTGGAAACGAAATGCAAATCTTACAAAATGCGTTAGATTTTTCAAAAATTAAAGCAAGAGATTGCATGGTTCCTCGGCCAGAATTAATCGCAATAAATGTAGATGCACCTATTGAGCAATTGCACAAACTATTCATTGAAACAGGAATTTCCAAAATTTTAATTTACAGAGACAACATTGATAATATTATTGGCTATGTACATAGTTTTGAGTTGTTTAAAAAACCAAAACAAATTAATTTAGTGTTGCGTTCAATTTCATTTGTTCCTACCGCAATTCCAGCGAAGGATTTGTTAGAAATTTTCACCAAAAAGAAGTCAAATATCGCTATTGTGGTGGATGAATATGGAGGAACCGCTGGAGTAATTACCATTGAAGATATTATTGAAGAAATTTTTGGAGATATTGAAGATGAACATGATTCAGAAGATTGGTTGGAGGAAAAAATTTCAGACACTGAATTTCGTTTTTCTGGTCGAGTTGATATTGATTACTTGAATGAAAATTACCATTTTAAATTTGAAGAATCAGAAGAATATGAGACTTTAGGCGGATTAATTCTTCATCATTTGGAAACCATTCCAGAAGTTGGGGTTGAATTAGAATTGCCAGACTATAAACTGATTGTGGAAGCGGTTTCTGACAGAAGAATAGAAATTGTGAAATTGATCTTTGAAGAGTAAATTAGTTAATACACAAAATTAGTATTGTTCGAAATAAATTTTCGTAAAAATCTTATTTGTTACTTTTCTTTTTATCAGCAGAGCTGATGAGACCACTTCGTTAAGTTCCGCAAAAGAAAAGTAACACAAAGGAAATTCCGATAATTATCGGGACGGCACTTATTGTTAGTAAATTCCCTCCACTCGTCTATTTGCGACCGTTTCGATGATCTCCTGCGGAGCTTTCTAACGGTTCCCGCAATAGATTTCATTCTGCTTTTAACTAACAACTAGGTGCCAGAATTAACTTAAAAAACCCAATAAACTTTTTCCTAAAAATTTAAAGGAAATCTGTTTTTGAATGAAAATAACCTTTGAAATTCTAGATTTTTTTAAAAATAAATAAATTTTATCTGACAACAAGGGACAAAATATGATTTTTGTAATGAATTATATCAAATAAATTGTGTAAATTCGTGTAATTCGTGGCAAATTTCTCCAAGCTAAGAATAATTGTAAAGTGTTAATACAAATTTAGAGAGCAATTATATGAAAGCACAAACAAAAATTAGTATCATTGGATTTGGTGAAGTTGGTACGATTGTCGCTAGTTCAATTAATACACGTTTTAATTCCGTATTACTAAATATTTTAGATAGTTCCACAGAAATTGACGGAAGAATTTTGGATTTTTCAAACGCTTGTGCAGTCAACAAGAACGAGGTTTTTGTAAACGATGAGCCTTTACTTTTAGAATCAGATTATGTAATTTATTGTGCAGGTTTTGCCAATAAAAAAGGTCATTCACGAAATGAAGTTGCACAAAACAATTACGATTTGGTGAAAAATATTTTTGAAGGCAAACGTTTCAACGCAAATACAGTGATTATTGTTGTGACTAATCCTGTAGAACTTGTTTCTCGCTGGATTTACGAAACAATTGGTCAATCTAATTTAGTCATCGGGACAGGAACTTCTTTGGATACTATTCGTTTAAATGATTTAATTTCTGATTCAGAAGATAGAAATGTTACCGAAATAAATACGCTCTTGCTCGGCGAACACGGTGATTATTTGGTTCCAATTTTATCGCAATCTACGATTCTTGGAAAGGAGATAAATAATGAATTATCTCCTCAAAAAATTGATTTTTACTTAGAGAAAGTCAAATCGACAGCAACACAAATTCGTGAAACAGAAAAAGCAACCAAATTTGGTGTCGCTGAATGTGTTTTAAAAATACTGAAAGGTTTTATTTTAGGAGAAAAAGTAAACTTGCCTTTTTCTGTCCTTGTCAATGATTTTTACCAAGAAAAACTAAAAACGAAAGGTTTAAATTTTTTGAGTTTGCCTTGTGAAATTGTTGATTTTAACTTAAAAATTAGAAATCTTGATTTTTCTGAGAAAGAAGATATGGCTTTGTTGCAAGCTTTAAAACATTTGGAATTAATAAATCAGGGAATTACAAACTGATATTTTTCACCTAACTCGCAACATGGACCTAATAAATCTGCTTTTTATTAAGATTTCAGCTAAAATCAAATTTGGAATCCATCCTAAGTAGTAAACTAAAATATAAGTTTCCACAGGATCTAAATTCACATTGAAATAATCAAAAAGGAAGGCGTAAAAACGTAAAGTAATTGCTGAAAGTGTCAAGGAATAGGAGCGTAATAAGTAATTTCCGTGTTTCTCGAAATTTTTCTTTTTTGCATAATACAGTGATAAACTAGAACTTGAAATCCAAAGAATACTTATTATTACAAAACCAATTTGAGCAGGATAGCCACCATTCGCATAAAAGGACATAATTAGCGCAGCAGGAGCAGAAATTAGTAGTAAAATGCCTAGCTACAGGTAACCACAAACACGATGAATTCTTTTTTGTTTGTGAATGAAATATGGAAAAAACTGAAATAAACCAAAAATTACAATAAATACACTTGAGAAAACATGCGCATAAAAGCTCCATCTCCAAGCTTCAATGTGATACACAAATTGTTTGCTACTCAGGAAATCAGTATTCGATTTAAAAGCTAGATATGGTAAACTCAGCAGAATCAATAAATAACTTGCATAAAATATTGCAATAACTGCGGATGATTTAAGAAGTTTTGCAAACATAAATTAGTATCCCATAAAGCTAGGATAAATTTTCCGACTTCCTCTTTGAAGGTAAAAGTCATAACTTTCTTTTCCAATCACAATATCGAATTTCTCCTTTTGATCTTTGAAATGAGCGTTTTTTTGCCAAGAAATGTATAGTTCTTTGTTTTTTGTCAGTGTCCACGAACCCTTGATGGAAGAAATTTGTTCAACTCGCTCAACACTATCTGTTTTTGGGTAAAATTCGTAACTGCACAATCCGTTTTCAGCAAAGAATAAATCACCCAAAGTATCGCTACAATAAGCAAATATCACTGGAAAATTTTCCCTTGTTATGTCGCTAAGTTTGATAAATTCCAAATCCAAATTTGTTTCACTGCGTACAATTTTTTCCAAGTTGAATTTCTTTTTTGGGATTTTTTTAGAATTCGCTTTCCAAATTCCGGAGCAAGAAAGGTCATTTTTGTTGAAGGTAAGTTCAAAAACTCCATCAAATTCATGATCTCCTGGTTCGTGCAGTTCTACTTTTAATTCATCAGCTGTTTCTTCCACCTTACCAGAAATATTACGTTGCAAACCTTTGTGTATGTTGTATCCAACTGCATGGTTTGGACTAATGTAATTAATCACAATTCGAATGTCACTTCCCCCAAAATCGCCAATGTACATTCCTTTGATGGTATCCAAATCCATGGGCATAAAATCGTCTTGAGCAGAAGTTTCAGCGCTAGAATTTTCTTTTTCATTCTTCAAACTCGATTTACATGCAACTAGCAATCCAAGGATAAGGGCAAAGGCATAAATTGATTTCATTTTCATGTTCTTGATTTGAATTCCAAATGTAGTGAAAGAAATTAAATTTTGGGTTTTTTGCTAAACTTAGTAAAATATTGTTGGTAACAGAATATCCATCAACATAACAAAAAGTGATTGGTTCAAATGACAGGATTTATTATCTAATTGTATATTAGACTAAGTTTTAACTGCTAAAATTTATTTTCACAAAAACAGAAATTATTTTTTTGGATCGTGATTTTTACCATTGCCTAGAAACAACATCTGAATACAAATATCAATACATAAAAAAAGGTCCAACTAATAAGTTGAACCTTTTCATTGTTCTAATTTTTGTGGCTGTATAAAAGAATTACATTTTCAAGAATTTCGCTTGGTAAACACCAGTATTGTTCGTTAAATTAATGAAATAATTTCCTTTTTCAAGCTCCGAAATAGTAATTTCATTGTTTATTACTTTTCCTGTTTTTACAATTGTTCCCTTGTTGTCAATGATTGAAAAATCATTCACTGAAATGTTAGAGATTTTAATTACATCATGAGATGGATTTGGAAAAATCTCAAAATTTGAAGCATTCAATTCAGAGACATTCGCCAAATTTGGAAGCAAAACTGCGTCAATAACATGAACAACTCCATTATCTGATAACAAATCAGCTACTGCAACGTTTGCATTATTTACCGTAACACCATTCATTAAGTTAATGGTAACTGATTGACCATTTAAAGTTAGTACTGGTCCATTGCTTAGTGCTGTAGATAATACTTCATCACCAAGTACATGGTAAAGTAAGATGTCAGTTAATTCTGGATTTGCAAGAATTCCTGCCAAATCAGTGCCTAAATCTGTTGCTAAATTGTCAAAAGCATCATTTGTTGGTGCGAAAACTGTCAATTGTGAAAAAGGATTTGTCAAAGCAGGAAGCAAACGTGCCTCGACTACTGCTGCAACTAAAGTTGTGTGTGCTGGCGAACCTAAAGCAATGTCAGCAACTGTTTGATTTGGCAATACAACTGCATTTAAAACATGTACTACTCCGTTATCCGCTTGAAGATTAGTTGCAGTAACTTCTGCTTGATTAATGAAAACATTTGGCCCATCTAAAGTAACTTTCAATGTATTAGCTGTGTTTAATGGCGTTGCAATTTGACCATTTGTTAAAGAACCTGCTACTACTTCAGCTCCCAAAACATGGTACAATAAAATATTAGCAAGATCTGGTGAAGCTAATAATTCTCCTGCAGTAATGCCAAGAGATGTTAAAGCAGCTGTAAATGCATCATTTGTTGGTGCAAATACTGTCAATTGTGAAAATGGATTTGTCAAAGCAGGAAGTAAACGTGCCTCAACTACTGCTGCAACTAAAGTTGTGTGTGCTGGCGAACCTAAAGTAATGTCAGCAACTGTTTGATTTGGTAATACAACTGCATTTAAAACATGTACTACTCCGTTATCCGCTTGAAGATTAGTTGCAGTAACTTCTGCTTGATTAATGAAAACATTTGGCCCGTCTAAAGTAACTTTCAATGTATTAGCTGTGTTTAATGGCGTTGCAATTTGACCATTTGTTAAAGAACCTGCTACTACTTCAGCTCCCAAAACATGGTACAATAAAATATTAGCAAGATCTGGTGAAG
>JBIKSI010000041.1:0-23676 GCA_044348665.1 Crocinitomicaceae bacterium | reverse complement strand
CATCATCCGCAGCCACAAAATCACAATGATCACCAGACCAACCATCTACCATTAGAATATAGCGACTTCCAATTGTCAAACCTGTTGCTGTAACCACTCCTGGTTCAGGATTTCCAGGATTCCAACAATTTGAAACTGACTCAAAATCAGTACAACAACCAGATGCATTGGTAGTTACCTCAAACACTTCCGCTTGGATTCCATCTCCATCTGTACAATTGGTAACAGATGTGAAGTTAAAAACCTCTTCAGTCGAGGAAGCAATGAACTCATAGTAAGAATTATTATCCAACTGACCGCAAAACTCCGCCTCCAAATTTGAAGGATCATCTTCTGTGTAATAATCGTAAGTTGAACTTGCGAAATTCCCTGCACCTTTAGTCAACAAGGCCGGAGCGTCGCAATAATCATTCGTTAATTCATTGCCACAAGCTCCAACTACTGGTGGCGTCAAAATACACATATTAAAATCAGAAGTTGAAGCATCGGAATCCTCGCTATAAACTCTAATGTAGTATGTGTTTCCAATCGTCAGACCAGTAACAGTACTTTCATTTGGATCACTACAAACCAATGGAGCTCCAATCGAGACACAAGTACCAGAAAAAACATCATGACGTAAATCTTCACTTGCTGTAATATTATTGATTTCAATGTCATGCTCTGTACTTGTAGCAACAAAACTAAACCAAACATCATCATCAGGATTACCTCCGCATGCATCTGCATCTGCTGATTGAGTTGCACCTTCAATTGTACCAGCTGTTTCACTTGTACAGATACTGGCTGCATTAATTGTTAAGGCAATTGCAGCTTCACATTCATCATTTGCAGGTGGAACTGGAGCTGCAGTGCACGTGCGTGAAATTTCAAAATTACCAACATCATCATCACCATTATCTTTATCTGCAATATAAACGTAATAGGTAGTTCCGTTAGTTGCTATAAAAGTCATTTCCTCCGTATCTCCAGCACCCTCATCATTTATGCAATCCGCATTGGTAAGTGAACCGCAAGCACCAGAAGTCAAAGAAATTTCATGGTTATAACTACCACTTGCATCGACAGATATTGTTGTTTCTTGACCATCTCCAACAAAGGTGTACCAAACACCATAATTACTAATAGAACAACCAGTGCCATGAGCCACATTCCCTGTTCCTTCGGTGGTTCCATCCATATCAACAGTAGCACAAGGTAAAGTGATAGCATCCGCACACGCATCATTTGCTGGTGCTGGCGGCGCTGAAAAAGCACAAATTTCACCTTCAAGGTTACTATCATTATTACCAGAACGTCTTTGAATTTGAACAAAATAACTCTCACCATTAACAGAAGGAAAGGTAATTGAACCGTCATCACCACTACTAATCATGATACAATCAATCTCACCCGAAGCACATGCATCAAATACAGCCAAGCACATATTTCTATTTGGATCTTCAATAGAAATAGTAATATCACTCCCATTTCCTGTAACCTCATACCAAGCATCTGAATATCCAGTACCTGTTGCGCAGGAAGCATTTATCTCCTCACTGTCTGTGCCATTTTGATTCACCTCAAAATCGTCAAAATCACAAGTTGCTTCAACATCTAAATCCTCTGGATTCCCCGAACAATTATTTGATTGTGATAAACCAAAAAAAGTAAATGTTGTTAAAAAAAATAGTAAAAAACCAATTTTTTTTGAGTTTAAAGTTTTCATCACTTTTAGTATTAAATGAATATCGTACAATTATAAGATATTTTTTTTGAAATAACAAGCATCTATCTTCTACAGATGAACAAAAGTACCTTTCTAATGAACATATTAATAATTGGACAAAACTTTTTAATCAACTTCCAGATTTTCTCTTGGCACGCATAGCTTTTTTTGCCTCCTTTTTATTGATTTTGAATTGTTTTTGCGATGCTTTAAAATCTTCTTTGGTCAAAATTTTCGCCTCCTTTTCAAAAGCAACTGTATTGTTTTTAATATCTTGAATTACTTTTTCAATAATCCAATCTTTCCCATTAGGATCATATTTCGAATCTAAATCTTGTTCCCAAATTTTGCCTAAATTATCCATCAATTCTGAACGAAAAGAATTTCTGTATTTTTTGATGATTTCTGCAACTGTCATTCCAGTTTCACGATGAATCAATTTCATTAAGACTTTTCCATCCTCTATATAAAGATCACGAATTACATATTGGAAATCTTCTTTTAACTCATTATTCGATTTTTTAGTATATTTTTTCTTTTTTCTTTTCGAATTAATTTGCTCCAATTCGGCGTCCATTTCATCAATTTTTTCTTTTGCATATAAAGCCAATGGATAAACTTTTCGGACTCTTCTTAAAGCTGTTTTATACTTTTTGTAATAATCCTTATCTGCGTAAACCTCCTCTATTTCCAGAATTTTCCCTTGCAAAGAATCCTTTTTTTGGGAAAAAAGAATCGAATTGCACAATAAAAAAAATATTAAACAAATTTGCTTCATATGAAAAAAAGATTTATCTTTAACACTTCAAAGTCTTACAAATTTACTGCCAAAATAATTAATAACATGAAAAAATTCAGTTACTTTTCTTTTTATTTTCTTTTTACTTCAATTTTCTTTTTTTCATGCTCTTCTAACGAAAAATGTGAGAGTTGCGAATTAGAGAACAAAAAAGATAGCATTGCTAATTTAGATACTGTGTCATCCTTAGAAAATGAGTTGAAGGAAGAAAAATTAATTCCAGAGTCAAAAGAACAAGTTGAAAATTTAAAAAAAATTGAAAAAAAATATGGTGAACAGTGGGATTTCTGTACTTGCGTAGTTGCCAACGATTCAATTAACAATGCCTTTGAAAAAACTGTTAGCGATAAGCAAGCAGAAAAATTAATGGATCGTTGGGAACATGTAGAAAACAAATGCAAGGAATTCCTAACTCAGCCTAACACAACTCCAGAGGAAAGAGCAATTCACGAGAAAAAAGTAAAAAAATGTTTGAGAAATAAAGGGAAATAAAACCCTAATTTGACCAGATATCATTTGAACTTAGTTGAAAATACAACTTATTATTTCTCATTTCTTTTTTTGTAAAAACTGGCAAACCATCTTGATTTAGTCGCGGGTAGTGTGGCGTGTTTCGTTTAATTGATTTAGGAAACAAAATTAAATCATGTGACAATTTATTCTGAAAAATATGTCTCACTTGTTCACTATCAAAGCCCAATTTTAAAGTGAGATAATCATTTTTTGACAAGGACAAATTAGAATTGATAAAATTGGTATTTGCCAAGGCGCCAATACTAAAAATACCATGACTTGTTTTGCCAAAAGGTAAATTTTCAAGTGAGCGAAATCCATTTGGACATTTAGCTCCTGCTTCCTTGATCCAAATTGAATTACGAGTTTCACCTGTCCAGATATAAATGTTCGTGAAATATTTTAAATCTTCATTTCTTGCAGAAAATTGCAAAACACCCGTTCTAAAACGATCTCTAGCTTGTCCACCAAAAACATCATTTTCAAACAAAATCGAAAATTTATTAAGATGAATTGCCCATGCACCAGATTTTTGACTCGTTCCTATGTCATCAAAGTACCAAATATAATTGTATCCTAAGGCATTCGAAAAAGTTGTATTATGATTTAATGCATCCAATTGAAAATCAATACTATTATTCCTTTTCCCTGCCAACAAAAGTCCTCCAAAAGCAATTCTAGATTCCGCAAAAAACTTTCTATTTCCGTAAGAATTGAAATTAAATTTTGTTTGAGAAGATAAATTGATTTGGTAAAAATGTTGCTGATAATAACAAGACGAAATTAGTCCAACAGAATTAACGTGAGTTCCAAAATTGAATGACAATCCAATGTGCGCACCAAACTGTTGTGCAAAAATAGAATTAAAACCAAAAAAAATCAAGAACAAAGAAAATCCAAGTTTGAGTTTCATTTTACATTACATTTAATCCACTTAAGACAAAAATTAAGCCACTTATAAAAGATGCTCGCTAAATTTAAAAAAAAACATTAAATTTGAAATAATGCAAACGTCAAAATATTTATACTGGGGAGCACAAATTGGTGGTTGGAGTTCTTATGGAATTCTAATATTTTTGGCTTCTTATGCCGATGATCCAAAAAAAGTAAACTTCGATTTATTAATTTCACTTAGTTTATTTTTAATTTTTGGAATTGGTATTACACACTTAATGAGGTTTTTTTTTCTCAAACTTGATTTTTTGAATTTAAAACTTGGCCCACTTATCCCCAGAGTTTTAGTAACTTCGATATTAGCAGCTACATTAATGGCGTTTATCAATTATTTGGTAAGTGTTTTTATTGAGAAAGATACCAATTTACGCTTAATTTCATTGGGTTTTCTAATAAATATTTTGTCTTTAACCTTATTAATTACTTTATGGAATGCAATCTATTTCAGTTATCATTTTTTTAGGAAAACAATCAAACATGAACTAGAAGTATTTCAAATTCAAGCAAGTCAGAATGAAATTGAACTCAAAAGTTTACGGTCTCAAATTAATCCACATTTTTTATTCAATTCACTAAATAGTATTCGTGCATTAATTGATATTGAACCAAAATCTGCGAAAGAAAGTGTGACAAAACTCTCTAATCTTTTACGAAAATCCTTGGTTCAAGGCAAAAATCCTTACATTTCAATCACAGAAGAAATTGAATTGGTAAAAAACTACCTTGATTTGGAAAAAATTCGATTTGAAGAACGTTTAGATGTTGTTTGGGATGTAGACCAAGATGTTTTTCACAAAGAAATTCCTCCGTTTATAATTCATACTCAAGTTGAAAATGCAATTAAACATGGAATTTCAAAACTAATTGATGGAGGATTAATTCAGATTAAAATTCACAAAAAAGAATCGTCCTTGTTAATTTGTATAAAAAACTCAGGAAAAATTAAAAATAAGGAAAGTGAAACCGGAATTGGTATTGAAAACACGCGAAGAAGACTAGATCTTCAATACAAAGGAAAGGCAAGTTTTTCTTTATTCGAAAAAGATAATTTTGTTGTTTGTGAAATTGAAATAAACGATTAATTCTAAAAAAATGAAAACAATCATAATTGATGACGAAAGATTAGCAAGAGAAGAACTAAAATCTATGCTCTCGAAATACGATTTTTTAGAAATTATTGCAGAAGCAAAAAATCCTGAAGAAGGAATAGAAAAAATAAAAGAATTTCAGCCTGATTTAGTTTTTTTGGACATCCAAATGCCTGGAATGAATGGTTTTGAAATGCTTCAAAAATTAGATGAAATTCCGAAAGTAATTTTTGTTACAGCTTATGATGAATTTGCACTTAAGGCTTTTGAGGTCAATGCTTTAGACTACTTATTAAAACCAATTGATCCAACAAGGCTTAAGGAGACTTTGACTAAACTACAACAACCAGAAGATGAGTTTGTTACAAAATTAATAGACCTTGACACTCGTCAAACTAAAATCTTAACAAAAGGTGATAAAATTTTTATCAAAGATGGAGAAAAATGTTGGTTCATTGATATTGATACAGTGAGAATGTTTGAATCAGATGGAAATTACGTAAAAGTCTATTTTGATAAATTCAGGCCCTTGATATTAAGATCATTAAATAGTTTAGAAGAACGCTTGGATTCAAAACATTTTTTTAGAGCAAATCGAAAGTTTATCATCAACTTAAATTGGATTAGTTCCATTGAAAACTGGTTCAACGGCGGTTTGCTGGTGAATTTAAAAGAAGGAGAAAAAATTGAAATTTCCCGTCGACAAGCAATTCGATTTAAGGAGCAAATGAGTTTATAAGTGAATTTCGATTTTAAACAATATTTGAACTGAGTTGTTTCTATGGTATGTATCAAATAAAAAGAACTCAGCTCGTAAAAACCGACATTGAAACATGTTGGACATTTTTTTCATCTCCAAAAAATTTGAAAATTATCACGCCAGATTACATGGGATTCAATACTTTGACAGAAGTTCCTGAAAAAATGTATGAAGGTTTGATGATAGAATATAAAGTAACTCCCTTACTAAATATTCCCCTAAGTTGGATTACTGAAATAAAAACCGTGAAGGAAAATCAATTTTTCGTGGATGAACAACGCAAGGGTCCATACAAAATTTGGCACCATGAACATCATTTTAAAGAAGTTGAAGGCGGTGTTGAAATGACTGACATTGTGAGTTATGAACTTCCTTTAGGATTTCTTGGAAGAATGATGCATCCAATTTTGGTAAAATCAAAATTAGAAGAAATTTTCGCCTATCGATTTAAAAAAGTGGAAGAGTTGTTTAATGGCATCTAAACATTTTGTCCTGCAATCCACGCTGTTGTCCACGCCGCTTGAAAGTTGAAACCTCCAGTAATTCCGTCAATATCCATAAATTCTCCAGCAAAAAACAAACCGGGGACAATTTTACTTTCCATCGTTCTTACTTCAATTTCATGCAGCGAAATTCCTCCGGCGGTAACAAACTCTTCCTTAAAAGTTGTTTTTCCTGAAACAGGATAACGGTCATTTATCAAATTATTTATCAATCTGTTAAGTGACTTATTTCCTAAATTATTCCAACGAGTTTCTGAACTAATTTCAGATTTTGTGAGTAAAAACACCCACAATCTTTTTGAAATAGAAAAGGGATTAATTGTGGCGACTTTTTTGTCGAAATGCTGTTTTGCGAACACATTTAAAATTTCTTTTACATCAAAATCTTTTAATTTATCCAACCAATTGACCAAAATCGCAAAATCATAATTTTTTTCTTCCAAAATTCGAGCGCCCCAAGCAGATAACTTTAAAATTGCCGGACCACTCATACCCCAATGCGTAATCAAAAGTGGACCATCAGCAAGTAATTTTGTGCTTTCAATTTTAACGCTTGCAGGTTCAACAACCACTCCCATTAATTCTCTAACAGGATTTTGTGGCATGTTAAATGTGAACAAGGATGGAACTGGCGGAATTACTTCATGTCCCAATTCAGCAATCCAATCAAAATTTGACAATTTATTTTGGCCGCCGACAGTCACGATTAGTTTATCCGCAAAAAAGGATTTCGAATTTGAAACGATTTCAAAACCTATTTCTTTTTGAATAATTTTTGTAATTGGAGTTTGAATTAAAGTTTGAACACCTAATTTTCTTGCTTCATTTTCAAAACAATCTATAATCGTTTGAGAACTATTAGATTTAGGAAAAATACAATTATCATTTAGCGCTTCAAGTTCAACTCCACGCATATTAAACCATTCAATGGTTGATTTAGTGTTAAATTGCTCAAATGCTTTTTTTAAAAAATTTTCGCCTCGAGGATAAAATTTAGACAATAATTTGTTGTCAAAACAAGCATGAGTAACATTACATCTTCCGCCACCTGAAACTTTTACTTTGGATAAAACTTTATTTGATTTCTCAAAAATCACTACCTCAGCACTTGGATTTTTAGCTTTAGCGCTTAATGCTGCAAAATATCCTGCTGCGCCTCCTCCAATTACTGCGATTTTTTTTTGCTTGTTCAACTCAATATTTTCTGCAAATGTAGTTGATTTTTTTTCAACTTCGTTTTATAGATTAATCAAATCTCTTTGTCTTCTACTTTCTCTAGGATATCCCAGGTGTGATCTGCTAAAAGGCGAACAGTAGCAACAAATTCAACAGTTTTTTTGCTTCTACCCCATTGATTTGGACCAATTAATGAAAGTAAATAACTGGCATTTTCTTTTTGGTACAAGTGATAAATGTGATTAATCAGAGGCTCAAAACGCATTTCAGCGAGGTAAATTTTTTCAGAAATTGTTTTTCGATCTTGTAATTTTTTAGCTTGTTCAGCCAATAATTGCATTTGTTCATAAATTTGACCCAATTGCATATCGGTTTGAAATTCCATTGCGGAAAGTGCTCTTCCTTTTAATTTTCCTTGATCTTCAGGTTTAATTAATGCGCTTCCTGCATGGTGTCCATACTCTAATGAATGTGGATTTTCCGTTATTTTATCCTTATCGATTGGGTTTACAAATTCTTTTGACATATTACACTAACAATGAAATGAAACAATTGTTTTAAAAACTAAATTTACGCATTTATTCCAAGAAATCCAAATTTTTATCGTGGGTTTCTTCAATTGTAAGTGTCGAATAAATTCCAATTGCAAATGCAATAATTCCAACAATTGATCCTGCAATCACGACTCCAAAACTCGGTTTTAAATTTGCAAAAAACAAGGTCATTAGCACCACAGTTCCCCGCACCATGTTAGGTATTGTTGTTGCTGCAGTTGAACGTATATTAGTTCCAAATTGCTCAGCTCCAACTGTCACAAACATCGCCCAGTAACCAGTACCTAAACCTAACCAAACACAGTAAAAATAGTAGGTTTCAATCGTTTTGTAAGGATAAAACAACATTAATACTACCCCAATTAATGTGAAAATCATCATCCAAAAAATGGCTTTTTTTCGCGATTTCAACCAATGACTAATAAAACCACTTGCAAAATCTCCTGCGGAAATACCAATATAGGCCCACATGATTGCATTTCCTGGATCGACTTCCTTGGTCAATTTTAATCCTGTTCCAAATTGATTTCCGAGCATCGCTAAAATCCCAATGCAAAACCAAGTTGGAAGTCCTATTCCTATGCACTTCATGTATTTTACAAATCGATTCCAATTCGTAAAAAAACTAAGAAAATTTCCTTTTTTGACCGATTTATCGGATTTTATTTCTTTGTAAATTCCCGATTCCATAACTCCAACTCGCAATAAAAGCAAGCAGATTCCCATTCCACCACCAATCCAATAAGCAACTGTCCAATCATTTGCGATTTCAACTGTGAAATTTGCTACGACAGCACCAAATAATCCAAATCCGGCTACAATTGAAGTTCCGATCGCTCGTAATTCTTTTGGTAAAGATTCCGAAACCAAGGTAATTCCAGCACCTAATTCGCCAGCTAGTCCTATTCCGGCAATAAATCGTAAGATAATATAGGCATCACCTTTGTCCATAAAATCAATGTTGGGCAAAAAACCACAGGCGATATTTGCAACAGAATACAAAATAATTGATCCAAATAAAACCGTTAATCTACCTCTTTTATCACCTAAAACTCCCCACAAAATTCCTCCCAAAAGCAAACCAATCATTTGCCAATTCAAGATGGAAACGCCGACTGTATCTGGGTCAATTCCCATTGCGTTTAAACTAGGTACACGTACAATTCCAAAAAGCAGCAAATCATAAATATCCACAAAATAACCCAAGGCCGCAATTACGACAGGTAAACTAAATAGTTTTAGTAAGTTTTCTTTTTTTCTTAACATATTTTTAAGACATTTTTACAATTTTATTCCCTACTTTTGTTTTATGAACAAACTAAATTACAAATTTATTCTTTCCATTTTCATTTTCACAAATGTAGTTGGATTTTCTCAAACTTATAAAGTTGGCTTTTATAATGTTGAAAACTTGTTTGACACCATCGATGACCCTAAGAAGGACGATGCGGAATTTTTACCTAATGGCAAATACACATGGAATTCAAAGCGTTACCAAGAAAAATTGGAGCATATTAACAAAGTTATGGGTGAAATGGATCCAATTTTAGTACTTGGTTTCTGTGAAATTGAGAACGAAATGGTTATTAGAGATGTATTAAAATCTTCAAAATATGCGAAAACACATGGCGTTGTTCATTACGAATCTCCCGACGAACGCGGAATTGATGTGGGAATGATTTACGATAGTACTAAATTAAAATTAGTTAAATCTGGAAATATTCGTTTTACGCTTCTTGGGAAGGAAAAACCAAGTTCGAGGGACATTGTTTGGGGTAAATTTTTGCACAAAAAAGATACTTTGTTTGTATTAGTAAACCATTGGCCAAGTCGTCGTGGTGGTGCAGATGATTCTGGAAAAAACAGAATGGAAGCAGCAAAAAATGCAAGGAATTTCATCGATTCTGTGGAAAGGATCAATTCAAAATACAAGTTGATTGTGATGGGTGATTTGAATGATTATCCAGAAAATAGTTCATGTAAACTAGTTGCAGAAAAACTATCTGAAGCAATTTGTAAGGAATCGGGAGAATTTGGAGGAAGTTATTTGCACGATGGAGAATGGAATGTCTTGGATCACATCATGGTTTCTCCAGCTTTAAAAGGAAAAAAAGGAATTAAAATGCTACCTGCATCTGGTAAAATTCATTCCCCGGCTTATTTAATTGAGGAATACAAAGGCAAAAAACAACCTTTTAGAACGTACGTTG
Source organism: Crocinitomicaceae bacterium (assembly GCA_044348665.1). Lineage (GTDB taxonomy): Bacteria > Bacteroidota > Bacteroidia > Flavobacteriales_D > Crocinitomicaceae > M2408. The sequence goes on along the minus strand of JBIKSI010000041.1, from coordinate 13,411 downwards.
GTTCCAATAAATACTTGGGCGGTTATTCCGATCATTTACCTGTTACAATCGATGTTAAGTTAAAATAACTCACATTTATACGTTCATAATTTGAATTAACTCTTTTCCTACAAAAGTTAATTTGAGCTAATTTTACATAAAAAAACATACATGAAATTTATTTTAACCTTAGGAATCTTAGCAGTTTTAATTCAAGCTTGTGCTCAGAATACAGAAAAAAAAGTTGTAGAGAAAAAGAAAATCGACCTTCCAAAAATCGAGGAAAAATTTGTTTTAACAGATTATTTGAGTGAAAATGCAAATTTAGATGCAGCAGTAGATAAAATTTTTCAAAGTTTGGATGATACCGCTATTGTAGCGCAATTAATTATGCCTGCTGTTGGAAGACTTGGTCAGACGGAGGCTACGATCAAAAGTCACATCAAAAATAGAATTATTGGCGGAGTTTTAATGTTGAACGGAACTAAACAAGAAATGACAACTTGGGCGAAAACTTTCAACACAATGAATGATACCATAGGAAACCTTGCTTTTTTATATTCTGCTGATGCTGAACCAAGTTTAGTAAATCGTAAAATAATTGGTTCACGTCCAGTTAAAAAAGCCAATGAAATGAAAACTATCGAGGAAGTAAAAGCTTACACCGATACAATTTCAAAGGATTTGAATGAAATTGGTATCAATTATAATTTTTCTCCAGTGGTAGACATGTCGCCAAACAAAACTGTTGGATTTAGAAGTTTTGGAGCAATTCCATCTAATATCATTCCATGGTCAAATGCTTTTATTCAGCAAACACAAGCAAAAAACATCATTGCAGCAGCAAAACATTTTCCAGGACACGGCTTAGTTTCTGGCGATACACACAAGGCTTTGCAAGTAATTGATGGTGAATTGAAGGAAATTGGAAATTACCCAAAACTAATTGCAGATGGTGTTTTATCCATCATGGTGGCTCACATTGCTGTAAAAAACAATGCAAAATACGACACTAAAGGTTTGCCTTCAACATGTTCTTCAACGATTGTCACAGATTTGTTACGTAACGAATTTATGTTCAAAGGATTAATTGTTACAGATGCAATGAACATGGGTGGTGTAACAGCAATTCCAAATTGTGAGGTAAAAGCAGTTGACGCAGGTTGCGATATCGTTTTAATGCCAGTTGATAGCAAAAAAGCACATACAGAAATTCTAAAAAAATACCGATCAGATTCAGCTTTTAAAGCAAAAGTTGATGCCTCTGCAAAACGAGTGATTCGCATGAAATTGTGTGTGGGAGCAGTAAGATGATTAGCTGATTTTCTGATGTGATAATATGCTAATTAGATGATTAATAATTTTAAGAAAATATTTTCATATCTAAAATTCCTAAGTCCTATATTGATTTCTAAACATTACTATAATTGTGATGAAAAAGATTTATTAAAAGAACTTAGATTGAATACTCAATCTGCATTTGGGGATGAGAAACAACTTTTAAGAGATAAGAAACTAGGGAGAACGAAGAAAGATGAAGCTTTTCAAATAATTGAATATCCAAAAACCATCTTATTACGAAATGGATTAATTTGGGAAACTAATCTAAGATTATATACTTATCCAACTTCCATTATTTTCCTGAATAAAAAATCTTCAATATTAGTACTTAATTACCCAGGAATCTGGGGATCTATCTATTTAATATTGATATTCTTTTGTTTAGTTATGACAATTTTTAATGATTTACTTTTGTTCAATTTACTAACTTTCACTTATTTTTCATATGAAAACTACAATAATCACATTTCATACAAGAAACAGAATGAATTTATATTAGGAATCTTGAAAAAATGTACTAGCTCATGAAAACAATTTTATACTTTAAATTTTAAAGGATCAAAATTTGTCCCATAATTTTCAATGACTTTAATTAATTTAGCTTTTTTCAGGCAAAATTAGCCCCAAAGATAATCACTATGCACTCCTTCCCCTCCGAAATATACTTTCTAAAATCATTAAAACTTAATTACATTGAAATTGATGAAGAAATTCTGCAAAAAACTGTTTCAGTGGACGAAAAAAACCTTTATAAACAGCGTTTTATCATCAAAATTAATGATTCGGAATCATGGCAAGCTGGTGTTGTTGCATTAGGAAATGGAAAAGGATATATAACCGTTAAAAACGCTTTCTTAAAAAAATATAGACTTCAATTGGGAGATTTAGTTCAAGTTCACTTGCAAAAAGACGAAAGCGAGTTCGGAATGAAGGTTTCAGATGAATTAAAAGAAGTTTTATTTCAAGATCCAGCGGGCGAACACCGATTTAATTTACTGCCAATGGGAAAAAAACGCTATATCATTTACTATGTAAATCAAGTAAAATCGTCACAAAAACGAATCGAACGCTCCTTGTTGTTGATTGGAAACCTCAAAAAAACAGAAATTGGGAAAGAAGAATTTCGATTTTTGTTGGGAAAGGATTAAAATGGAGCATAATCGAAAATTCATACTTTGAAGGTTGCAAAAAACTCATTCTCCAATTTTATTCGTATTTTTGCTTTTCAAATTTTTTTTACCATGAAAAAAGTACTTTTTTCGCTATTTTTCATCCTTATTTTTGCATCAATTTCCATATCTCAGGAAAAAGCAAATGATCCACTTAAAGTTACACAATACCAACTTGCAAATGGTTTGACAATCATGTTAACAGAAAATCACAATACACCTCAAATTTTTGGTGTAGTTGCCGTGAAAGCTGGTGGAAAAAACGACCCTAAGGAAGCTACGGGCATGGCGCATTACCTAGAACACATGTTGTTTAAAGGTACCGAAGAAATGGGAACTTGGGATTACGAAAAGGAAAAAATTCATTTAAAAAACATCGAAAATCTTTACGAAGAATTAGGGAAAACTAGTGATGAAGTTAAAAGAGAAGAAATTCAGAAAAAAATCAACGATGAAGCAATTTTAGCTGGAAAATATGCCATTCCAAATGAAATGGACCGCATGTTATCTGAAATTGGAGGAACAAATGTAAATGCATTCACAACAGAAGATTTCACAGCTTACCACAATGAATTTCCTGCGAATAAATTAGAACATTGGTTGAAAATTTATGATCATCGCTTTGAAAAACCAGTATTTCGCTTATTTCAATCTGAGTTAGAAACAGTTTATGAAGAAAAAAATCGTTCAATGGACAGCCCATTCTCGGATGTAATTGACCAATTTAATAAAAATTTCTGGAAAAATCATCCTTATGGTCAACAGCCAATTATTGGTCATACAGAACATTTGAAAAATCCTTCTTTGCAAAAAATGTACGAATATTTCAACACCAATTATGTCGCAAACAATATGGTTTTGGCACTTTCAGGTGATTTTGAAACGGAGGAAGTGAAAGTACTAATTGAAAAATATTTTTCCGATTGGAGAACTGGAGAAGTACCTGTTTTTCCTAATTACGATGAAAAAGAATTTAATGGTCAAGAAAAAATTGAAATCAATTCAACTCCCATAAAAGCATTAATTCGTGGATATCGTTCGCCTAAAAATAATCATCCTGACCAAAAGAAATTTCAAATAGCAAATTACTTGTTGTCAAATGGTGAAGGTTCTGGACTTTTTGATATGCTTGCCACTCAAGGAAAATTGACTTATTCAGGGATTATTCCTTTCGAATACAATGATTACAGTGCTTCTGCCATTTTTGGTGTCCCGAAAATTGTTGGACAAAGTTTTGAAGAGCTTGACGAATTGATTGAAGAACAGCTTAATATACTTCGAAATGGAACTTTTGAGAATTCATTTTTTGAAGGTGCCAAAACTTCTCTCATAAAAGATTTTGAACGACAAATAGAAACAAATGATGCAAGAGCACTTCTTTTGGTCAATGCATTTACTTCCAATGTTTCATGGAATGACTACTTAACAGGCTTTTTAAATATCAAAGCCATCACAAAACAGGACGTAATTGATGTTGCAAAAAAATATTACGGAACAAATTATTTGGCCTTGTATTCAAAAATGGGTAGTCCGAAAAAGGATAAGTTAAGCAAGCCTAAATTTGAACCCGTTATTCCAGAAGACGGAAAAACATCAACATTTTGTGAAGCATGGAGACAAACTGAAACATTGGCTTTAGAGGCTCGTTTCGTAGATTTTAAAAGAGATATTTTAAGTTCTCAAATTGCTGAAAACGTGAAACTAAATACTGTGAAAAATCCTTTTAATCAAATTTTTAACTTAAATTTTTCATGGGGAATTGGAACTGATCACGATTCTTTGTTGTTTTATCTCCCTTCCTACTTAAATCGTTTGGGAACAAGTCAAAAAAATGCTTCTGAGTTTAAAAAAGCTCTTTTTGAAGTTGGAGCATCCATGTATTTCGTTTCCTCAGCAAATAAATTAAGCTTGAATGTAGAGGGAGTCGATTCAAAATTTGATGAAACATTAGTTCTTGTCAACGAATTTTTAACTTCATACAAACATGAGGAGAAAGCAATCAAAATCATTGCAGAAGAAATAAAATCTGATCGAAAATTAAACAATAAAGACCTCGGGACAATGCTCAGAGCATTGGAAATGTATGCACTTTATGGAGAAAATTCGCCCATGTTGCGCGAAATGTCTGTGAAACAAATACAAAAACTCAAAAGTGAAAATTTCGAAACCTCCTTGAAAAATGCTTTCAATTACGAGTTAACAATAGCTTATATTGGTGCAAAACCACTTTTAGATATATCCAATTCATTAGATAAAATTGTAGCAAAAAATTATCCAAAAAATAAAGCCTTAGAGGTCAAAATCAAAAAACGATCAGGATTTGATTCTCCAAAAGTGTTCTTTGTTGATGATATAAAAGCCGTTCAATCTCAGATTCAATTTGGAATGGAAGGCAATCCGATGAAATTGAGTCAGGCAGGAGATAATGCCGCTTTCAATCTATATTTTGGAGGAGATATGTCTTCTTTGGTTTTTCAAGAAATTCGTGAATTTAGATCTTTAGCGTATTCAACTTCAGCTAATTACCAATTGGCAAAAAAAGAAAATTTTCCAAATTATTTTTATGCATACCTCGGTTGTCAAGGCGACAAAACTCCAGAAGCAATCCAAGTGATGCATGAATTAATTACAAAAATGCCAATCAAACGTGAGCGCGAAGATGGAATTCGTTCCGCTTTGATATCAAATGCAAAAACAAATAAACCAGGATTTAGAGATTTAATTCAAGTGGTTGAAATGTGGGAAAAAATGGGCTACACGGAAGATCCGAATATCAACTTATTACCTTATTACAGTGACTTAACATTTAATCAAATTGAAAACTTTTATAAAAATGAAATTGAAGGAAAAAATTTGCAATTATTTGTTGTTGGAAATTCGAAAAAATTTGACACAAAAATCCTTGAAAAATACGGAAAACTGACACGAGTAAAATCAAGTCAAATACTAAAAAATTAAAAAAGAACTGTAAATGTCCCAAAAAGTTCCAGATATTTCCTTTACAAATAAATTAATGCCTCGCAAAGGTAGAATTTTACTATCAGACCCGTTCATTGGTGATGAATTTTTTGAGCGTTCGGTGGTATATCTGTGCGAACATTCCAAAGAAGGTAGTTTTGGATTTGTTTTGAATCATTACATTGATGTAAATTTGAATCATTTGAATCCTGCTTTTCCGATAATTGACACTGTGTTGAGCATTGGTGGACCAGTAGAAAATGAAACCATGTATTTCATGCATACGTTCGGTGAGGAATTAAATGACAGCTTGGAAATTGCCGATGGTATTTACATTGGTGGAGATTTTGAACAACTTTATTCTTTTATTAAAGAAAATCATTTTAAAGAACATAAAATTCGATTTTTCCTTGGTTATTCAGGTTGGTCTGAGGGGCAACTTCAAGATGAAATCAAAGAAAATGCTTGGGTGGTATCAAAAATTGATTCAGCAGAAGAAATAATGAATAGCGAAGATGAAAATTTATGGAAATATTTCATGAATAAATTAGGACCAAAATATAAATTAATTTCAGAGTTCCCACTCGACCCAAACGAAAATTAAACTAAATGAAATCATTCGATGTTATTGTAATAGGAACTGGACCATCAGGAGCCTCTGCAGCTTTCAAATTAGCAGAAGGAGGATTATCTGTTGCCCTGATTGAAAAAGAAAAACTACCTAGGTATAAAACTTGTGGTGGAGGTTTAGTTTTTAGGGGACGGAAAATGTTACCTTTTGATCTTCAATCGGTTGTAGATACTGAATTTCATAATATTGACTTGTATTTTAAAGGTCAGACCACTTCTTTAAAATCTCCCAAGGATTTCCCTGTGATCAGCATGGTGATGCGGGACAAATTCGATGAATTAATCGTTAATCATGCCAAAAAACTGGGAGTTACATTGTTCGAAGAACATAGCCTAGTAAATTTGAAATTCGAAGATACTATTAAAGTAATTACTGACAAAAACGAATTAGATGCTAAATTTGTGATTGCAGCCGATGGTGCCTTGAGCAAAACTGCAAAATTGGCTGGTTGGAGCGAAGATACACGCTACTTGATTCCTGCTCTGGAATATGAAGTAGAAGTGAAACCAGAGGTTTTTGAGCGCCTAAAAACAGAAGCTCGTTTTGATGTTGACTTTATTCCTAAAGGCTACGCTTGGTCTTTTCCTAAGAAAAATCATTTGTCATTGGGAGTTGCCTCTTTTAAACGTTCAAAATTAAATTTAAAAAAGATTTACAATGACTACCTTGAATTTTTGGAAATCAAGGCAGAAGATATCATTATCGAACATGCACATGGATTTCAAATTCCAGTTTCAAGCAGAAAAGATGGTTTCGTAAAAAACAATGTGTTTTTGATTGGTGATGCCGCGGGTTTTGCAGATCCAATTACAGCTGAAGGAATTTCTAATGCGATTTACTCAGGTAACCTTGCTGCAGAAGCAATTGTGGAATCCAAATTGGATGGAACTTTGGCAGAAAAATTATATCTTGAAAAATTAAACGAAAAATTATTACCGGAACTAAAAACTTCTGCTTTATTGGCTAAGTTTTTCTACAATCAAGAAAAAATCAGAAATTTATTTTTCAAAAAATACGGTCAACGTTTTTCAGATTATATGACAGATATTTTTACGGGTGACAAATCCTATCCGCAGGATATTATGAAAAAAATCAGGGCAAAAATGAAAGAAATGATTTTTAAATAAAGGGCAACTCTATACCCCTCTTTTTACCTACGGTGAGACTTCGTGGTCTGTTCACCTGCAAAAATAAATTTAGCTTCGCTGAGACTTCGAGTTCTCATTTACAAGTGTAATTTCGATACATATCGGAAGCGGATTTATTTTATTGCCTGCCTCGAAAATTTGAGTTTATAGAGATCCCTCAAAATTAAAATCTCAAAAACAACATTTGAATCAATAATTCTTACACTTAACATTTTTTGTAAAAATTGAAACAAAAAACAGTTTACCTTTGTTGTGTAGTAGTTAAACATAGTTTTATTGTTTTTGGTTAAAGTCTGATTTAGTGTGATTAAGGTTTTTTGGTTTAGATCTCACATTAAGTCAGGCTTTTTTTTATCCTCCTTTTCTTATGGTTTGAAATCCCTCTTTTTTCAATAAATCGATAACTTTGTCTCGAAAATTTCCTTGAATCAATATTTCTCCATCTTTAGCTGTCCCTCCTACTCCACACTTTGATTTTAGCATTTTACCCAAATCTTTTAAATCATCATCTGAACCAACAAAACCTTCTATCAATGTAACTTCTTTTCCAGCTCGCTGCTTTTTATCAATTGAAACATACAATTTTTGCTGCTGATTTGGTAATGTTTCTTGTTCTATTTGTTCCTCTTCTTGGTATTGAAAATTAGGATTAGTTGAATAAACGATGTTAATTTTATTTTTTTTACTCATATTTTCATTCTTTAATGGTCAAAATTAATACTTTTCAATAATTGCTGCTTTAATGTCATCTGAAATTATGCAATTTGGATGTTTCTCTAAGGCAGAACGAATTCCTTTGGGGGAACGTAATTCAAAAATAAACACCTCTTTTCCAGCATTTTGAAATGATAAAACTTCCGATTTTGTGATTTCAGCATTTTTAAATAAAAGTGCCTCTGCCATTTCTTCTTGCCATTCGGCTTTGGAATTAGGGGCAAAACACACTTTAAAACCTTCATTTTGAAGGGGAATGATCCAATCTATGAAATTAGTACACAAATAAATTACACATGTCAAATTTTTCTCTCTAAATAAGCTCAACTCTGAAATAAACAGCTGTAAATCAACTATTTCTTCCGTGCAAGAATTAAAATGTCTTAAATCTAAAAAAAGCGTTTTTCCTTCAACTTGTAAATCATTTAATCTTAAAAGCGGCTCGTCATTGAAATGATTGTACGATAATTTGGCTAATTCCACATCAGAAGTAGAATTGATACAAGCGTCTAAATTTGCTTCTTTTTTTAGATTAGTATCGTGAAAAAGCCATGCGGTTCCATCTTTTGACAATTGGACATCAATTTCCACGCCATCACAACCATTGTGTGAAATAGCCAAATTGATTGAATTACGAGAGTTGTCATGGTAAACTGAATTAGAAATTTCTAAACCATTTCCAGCATGACCAAGAATTTTTATGTCTTCAAATCCATCCTTCTTTTTACAAGAAATAATGGCGAAAGAAAGAATCAATATTTTAAAAACGATATGTGTATGCAATTTTCGCACTGTAATTAAAATTTAGATGATGATTAATTTGATTAAAATAGGTGGAATTAAAACTCTCAACTACTAATCCAAATTGCGGTATAAATGAAAAAGCATGCTTTATCCCATAGGAAAGTCGGAAACCAGCCATAAATTCTGTGAAAAAATGAATTTCACGCTGGTTTTTATTAGCATTGTAAAAATTACTATGGATGCTCCCAACAAGATGAGTCTGAAACTTATCTTCATTTTTAAAATTTGAGCTCAAAGAATAAAATAATTCTGGATTTAATCGCTGTTGAAAAATCATTTTATTGATCCCAAAACCAAATCCAAATTCATGCACAATTTTAGTTTTTCTCAATAAAATACTGTTCTCTTGATAAAAATCCAAACGATTAAATCGAAATCCTATTGTTGCAGAATATGACTTTTCTTGAGTAAAAACAAAAGAATTCAAAATGAAATATAAAAATAGTAAACACAATTTCATTTTACAAAGATAGGAAAGTTTGAAATTTATGCGATTTCTTTTACTTTTACAAAAACTTTTACCATGAATAAATCCTGTCTTTTTTTCTGTTTACTTGTATTTTCTTCTTCAATTTCATATTCTCAAGAAATAAAACTTGAAGAAATCATGAAAGGCAATGAATTTATTGGACATCAACCGCAAAATCATTTTTGGTCTTGGGATAGCAAACGCATTTATTTTGATTGGAATCCAACGAATGAATTAGGAAATTCAATCTATTTTTGGGAAAAAGGATTTAAAGAAGCAAAACTTCTTCCTGAAAGTCAAATAAATGACACTTACATTCCAATTCAAAACCAAGAAAACAAAAAAGTTAGATTTTATTTAAAAGATGGAGCACTTTTTTCATTTGATACACAAAACAAAATTCACAGAAAACTTATTCATACTGAAAATTACATCACTGATTTACAAATAAATAGCAATTCAGACATTCTATATTTTAAACAGAATAACAACTTATTTAAATTTGACACAAATACAAATACTTTTCAGCAAATCACAAATTTTAAAGCTGGTTTTAAAACTCCAAAATCAGATGAAACTTCATTTTTGGAAGAGCAGCAAAAGGAATTATTTCAATTTATTCAAGATAAAAACAAAAAAAACGCATGGAATGAGGAAAAACAATCATTAAATAGTGAAAAATTCCCTAAAGAATACTTTTATCAAAACCAACAAATTGAAAACATTCAGATTTCAGGTGATGAAAAATTCGTTTTGTTTCGCTTATCAACTTATGCAAATGATTTGGAAACAAGTTTTGAAAATCACATCACAAGTTCTGGATATACAAGAAATTCCAAAGCGAGAGAAAAAGTATCGCTTAATGCCTTAAGTTCTCATAAATTGTGTGTTTACAACATCGAAAAAGACAGTGTTTACTCGGTTTCTTTCTCAAATTTAACAGATATTAGAAAAAATCCATCTTATTTAAGTTTGTACCCCAATTTTAAAGAAATTAGTGATAAAGACAGAGAATTAGTGATGCAAAATGCAATTTTTAGTGAAAACGGCATGCATTGTATTTTAGAACTAAAAAGTATGGACAACAAAGATCGTTGGATTGTGAGATTGGACTTAAAAAACAACAAAATTGAGGAATTAGAGCATCAGCACGATCCCGCTTGGATTGGAGGTCCTGGGATTTCTGAATGGAATTTTGATGCAGGAAATATCGGTTTCTTAAAAGACAATGAAAGCATCTATTTTCAATCGGAAGAAACTGGATATTCTCACCTTTACACCATAAATATTCTCACAAAAAAGAAAAAACAACTTACTGAAGGAAAATGGGAAGTGCGATCAGTCAAATTATCTCGCGACAAAAATCATTTTTACATTTCAGCAAATAAAACTCATCCTGGAAACCTAGATTTTTACAAATTAGATGTAAATTCTGGAAAAATGGATGCAATTCTCTTGGAAGATGGTTCTCACGATGTTGTTATTAGTCCTGATGAGAAAAAATTAGCCATTTTGTATTCATACAAGACCAAACCATGGGAATTATACATCGCCGATAATAAAGCGAATACAACAAAAACACAACTTACCGTTTCAAGTTCTAAAGAATTTAATGCAATTCCTTGGGTCAATCCTGAGCTAATCAGTTTTGAGGCAAGCGATAAAACCATTGTTCACGCAAGACTTTATCAGGGTGAAAAGAAAAATGGAGCAGCCGTAATTTTTGTTCATGGCGCAGGTTACTTGCAAAACGCACACAATCATTGGAGCACTTACTACCGTGAATTTATGTTTCACAATTTATTAGTGCAAAAGGGATTTACGGTTTTAGACATCGATTATCGAGCAAGTGACGGTTATGGCCGAGATTTTAGAACAGGAATCTATCGAAATATGGGCGGACTAGATTTAACCGATAATTTAGACGGCAGACAATTATTAATTTCCAACTATGGAATTGACTCAACAAGAATTGGAATTTATGGCGGTTCCTACGGAGGATTTATCACATTGATGGCACTATTAAAAGAACCTGGGAAATTTAAATGCGGTGCAGCTTTGCGTTCAGTAACTGATTGGGCGCATTATAATTTAGAGTACACTTCTAACATTCTTAACTTTCCAGAAACAGATCCAGAAGCATTTAGAAGAAGTTCTCCTATATATTATGCAGAAAATCTACAAGACCAATTATTGATGTTACATGGAATGGTAGATGACAATGTTCAATTCCAAGACATTACGCGTATTTCACAGCGATTTATTGAATTAGGCAAACAAAACTGGGAGTTGGCTGTTTTTCCTGTGGAAGCACATGGATTTAAATCCACAAGTTCATGGCTCGATGAATACCGTAGAATATTAAAATTATTTGAAGAAAATTTAGTAAAATGATTGTACGAGAATTAGTTGAAATGGATGAAATGTTGGCTCAACACCAAGTTATTTGTGAATTGTATCCCAACTTAAGTTTGGAAAAATACAAATCCATGCTCGAAAAAATGCTAAAAAATTCTTACGGTCAAATTGCAGTATTCGAAGAAGAAGAATGTGTTGCAATAAGTGGATTTTGGCACGGAACAAAATTATGGTGCGGCGATTACATCGAATTGGACAATGTAGTTGTAAAAGAATCATTTAGATCAAAAGGAGCAGGTAAATTGATGGCAGACTATCTCGAAAAAAAAGCAAAAGAATTAAATTGTACCATTTTGGTTTTAGACGCTTACACCACCAATTTTAAGGCACATCGTTTTTATTACAACCAAGGTTACGGTCCAAAAGGCTTTCATTTTGTGAAGGTTCTAGATGAAAAAGGTTTGAGTTAGTTAGGGATTAGGAATTAGTAGTTAGTAGTTAGTAGTGGAGAATTGAGAATTGAGAATTGAGAATTAAAAATGTAGAATTAAGAGTTAAAAGTCGAAATCCTTTCATCAGCTAATCAGCTCATCAACCAATCAGCTAATCATCAAATCAATAATTCATGACCAATTCAACTGTGTCAAAAGCAGTAGTCATTATTTCTTTTAAACCTTGACTGGAAGGATTTTCAGACCAATAATAATAGGAATAAATTGTGTTTGCATCATTTACGCAATATCTAGTTTCATTTGCAATGCCATAAATTTCTTGTTCTACACTAGGACAACAAATTTCGCAGTTTACCTTGCCAGATTGTTTGATATATCGCAATAAATCATCATTTGAATTTGGTGTTTGATTCACAAATCTTAATTTTACCCACGCCATTGCAGTAGTATTGTAATTTTTCACCAAGGCTTCTTCTGTACTAAAATCACTGAATGAAATTTCCTCAGAAATAGTAAAGTAATTAGCTTTTGTGATTGTTAAAATATATTTGATGGCACTTGTACGTTTAAAATTTAATTCATAATTTCCATCAGCTGGAATAATAAGTTCATAAATGGCACCCTCTGTAGTTCCTGACGGAATTTCTTCCAAGGTTAATTTGGCACCCGCAAGACTTGTTGCGAAAGTGTTGTCAGTCACATTTCCTTTTAATGTAAAAGTTAATTCTTTCTTTTTACACGAAAAAAACACTAAACTAAACAGCAAGGTCACAAGAAAATACTTCATATTCAAAAATTAAACTACAAAGAAACAAAAAGTCATTAACATTTATTAACAGATAAAATGTTAATAAGATTTTTTTAACAAAAATTAGGAATTTAAAAAATATCAACTATATTTGCCCTATAACTTTAAAATTTTAATCATTATGTCAGAAACATTAGACTTAAATCAAAACAACAGTGGGCAAAGACCTACATTTTTAACTGTGGTTTGTATTCTTAGCTTTATAGGAATTGGATTAGCAGTAATCGGATACGCAGCTGCATTTGCAGTATTAGGAGTAGTTGAGGCTGGAGCTGGAGCTATGAGTGACGCAATGGGTGAAGCAGTTAAATCAACTGGTCCATCTACTGGAGTTGTTTGGGCTTACATCATTGTTGGTTTCTTAACTGTTATCATGCAATTAATTGGAGTTATCCAAATGTGGAAATTGAAGAAAAAAGGTTTCATGTTGTATACAATCGCTGCTGTTATTTCAGTAGTTATGGGTATTGTTTACGCTGGATTCTCTTTTGGAGTAATTTTCCCAATCGCTTTCGTAGCAATGTATGCTGCTAACTTAAAAGCAATGAACTAAAAATTATTATAATATTTTTAAGCTCCG
>JBIKSI010000149.1:0-7529 GCA_044348665.1 Crocinitomicaceae bacterium | reverse complement strand
AATGGTTAGCAAATGATTGCGACGGTGATGGAGTAACAAATGGTACAGAGTTAACAGATGGAACTAACCCAACAGATCCATGTTCATTCGAAATAGCAAATATTACTTTACCACAAGTTGGACCATGGTTAGATGCAGATTGTGATGGAGACGGAGTAACAAATGGAACAGAGACTACCGATGGAACAGATCCAACAAATCCATGTGACTTTGACTTTACAAGTATGACAGGAACAGTTTCAGCAGAATGGTTAGTAAATGATTGTGACGGTGATGGTGTAACAAATGGTACGGAATTAACAGATGGAACTAACCCAACAGATCCATGTTCCGTAACAAGTTCAAGTATTACTTTACCAGTAACAAATCAAGGGTCTTGTGGAGAATTTGAGATTCCAGAGGCATTTACGCCAGATGGTGATGGTGTTAATGATGCTTTTGTAATTGTTGGAATAGAAAATTATCCAGATAATAAGTTAATTATTTATAATAGATGGGGTAATATTGTTTATGAAGCTACAGGTTATTTGAATGATTGGAATGGAATTTCTAATAGTCAATACAATATTCAAGGCGATGAATTACCATCTGGAACGTATTATTATTTACTAGATACAAAAGATGAAACTAAAGGAATAATAAAAGGTTATGTTTACATTGAAAGATAATAAAATAGCCCCACTTGTTGGGGCTACTAAAACAAAAAATATGAAAAAAGTAGTTTTTATTCTAGCATGCATTTTGAGTTTTAGTACTCAATATTTCGCGCAGCAAGATGCACAGTTTGCTCAATATTTTGACAATACTCTATTTGTTAATCCAGCTTATGCAGGAAGTAGAGGGATGTTAAATGTTACTTCTATTCACCGTGAACAATGGGTTGGTTTTACAGGAAGACCAAGGTCAACAACCTTAAGTATTCACTCACCATTGAAATATAAATCAATCGGATTAGGATTAACAATGGTTGCAGATGAAGCAGGACCAGTGAAACAAAATATGTTTTATGGAGATTTTTCCTATACTTTAAAATTTAAGAAAAATAGAAAGTTGGTATTTGGTTTAAAAGGAGGAATAAATATGATTAACATTGGTAAGACTTCTTTAGAAACAATTCAAGAAGGCGATCCTAAACTTTTACTAAATGTTAGAAATCATATCAATCCGAACTTTGGAACAGGAATTTATTACCATACACCTTCATTTTTTATGGGATTAAGTACTCCTAAAATTTTAGAGCAAAGTTACGATGGGGGTACAACTAATATCGAAAGAAGACACTACTTTTTCATTACTGGTGGAGTTTTTAATGTAAATAAAGAATGGAAATTAAGACCAAGTGTTCAGGCAAAATATACAATCGGTGCACCATTGAGTGTGGATATGTCAGTAGCTGGAATCTATAATGAAAAATTCTGGGTAGGGGCTATGTATCGATTAGATGCTGCTTTTGCTGCTTTCGTGCAATTTCAAATTTCAAACCAGTTTAAAGTGGGAATGGCTTCTGAATTTGGAACTCAAGAAATTAGGAATTATAACTATGGTACATTTGAGATTATGGCCTCTTATGATTTTGTATTCAAAAAAGACGGTATTCGTTCACCAAGATATTTTTAAAATTTATTATGAAAAAATTAGTAGTAGTACTATTTGTTATTTGCAGTTTTGTCGTAAATGCCCAATCAGGTAAATTAAAGAAGGCTGATAATTTATATGAAAGATTAGCATATACCCCTGCATCTGCCCTGTATCAAGAGTTACTTGGTTCTGAGGTGGATTCACCTGAACTTCAATCGAAATTGGCTTATTGCTATTACCAAACTGGAAGATTGCTTGAAGCTGAAAAAATGTATTCCGAATTGATAAAAGGAAATGCAAATTCTACAATTGATATTTATCGCTATGCACAAACCTTGAAGCAAAACGGAAACTATACGGAGTCTGATAAGTGGATGAAAAAATACCATCTATTGGCACAAAGCGATTCCAGAGGAAAAGAATTTATTGAAAATGAGAATTACGTTGAAAAAATTGAAAAAAACGGAAATAAGTTTTCGATTCGAAATTTAGAAATTAATACCTCTCAGCTTGATTTTGGAGGGTATTTGAATGGGAATATTGCTTTCTTTGTTTCAAATAGAGATGAAAATCCTCATGTTAAAAATACGTGGGCTTGGAGTGAAAATAATTTTTTGGATTTATATCGTGTTGATTTAACTCAGGATTACGATTTAGTAAACCCATTAATGTTTACCAAAAGAGTAAATACTCGTTTCCATGAAGGTCCACTTTGTTATTCAATTGACAACAAAAAAGTTTATTTTACTAGAAATAATATTGCTAATGGTGCGGAAAGAAGAGACCAAAAAGGAATTCAAAATTTAAAAATTTATATTGCTGATGTAGACCAAAATAATAATTGGTTTAATGAAAAGGAATTTGAATTCAATTCAAAAGAATATTCAATTGGCCACCCTTCTATTTCCTTAGATGGAAAATATCTTTATTTTGTGTCGGATATGCCTGGAGGTTTTGGTGGCGCTGATATTTATCGAGTGACAATTTTAGAAGACGGAAAATTTGGAAAACCAGAGAATTTAGGAAAAGACATAAATACCGAAGGACAAGAGATGTTTCCTTATATTAATTCCGCTAACTTATTGTTTTATTCTTCTGATGGACATGTTGGTTTAGGTGGATTGGATGTTTTTGTTGGAATCCCAGATGCAGATTTAAAATTTAACAAAATCATTAACGCTGGAAGACCAATTAATAGCAGTCGTGATGATTTTGCTTTTATTATTACAAAAGATAATATGAATGGTTTTTTCTCTTCCAATAGAGACGGTGGAAAAGGAGAAGACGATATTTATTCTTTCAATCTACAAAAACCATTTAAAATTGGCATTGAACTTACTGGATTTGTTCAGGAACTTGCTTCCAAAGAAATTTTTTCAGGAGTTGAAGTTTACTTGAAAGATTCTACTGGTACAATAATTCAAACCGTCAAAACTAATGAGAAGGGTGAATTTTCATTTTTATTGGATGAAGGAAAAGAATATACCATTGAAACAAGTAAGGAAAAATACAATCTTGCAAAAAATTCAATTTCAACAAAAGATTTGACAGATAACAAATTAGTTTCAAATTTAGAATTAGAAAAAATTCCTGAAATTTCACTTTATTGTTTAGTTAGTGATAATAAGAATAAATTACCACTTGAAGGTGTAAACTTATCTATAAAAGATTTGAAACAAAATCAAGAAATTTTCAGCCTAATCACACCAAAATCAGGCGATTTTAAGGAGGAAATGAAAGAGTTGAAAGTGGGGGATGAATTAAATTACGAAATCAAAATTGCAAAAGAAGGATATTTGACCAAAATCGTTAATTTTAAACATAAGATTCTTAAACCGGGGGTTGTTAATATTCATGAATTAATTGATTTGAGTATTGGTCAAATGACCATTGGAGGGGATTTAGCTAAATTAATTGACGTAAAACCAATTTATTTTGATTTAGGGAAATTTTATATTCGTCCTGATGCTCAAGTGGAATTGGACAAAATTGTTAAGGTCATGAACGAATATCCGAACATGGTTGTTGAATTAGGTTCACATACCGACTGTCGTTCAAGTAAGGCTTTTAACATGAAACTTTCTGATAAACGTGCCAAAGCTTCTGCTGCCTATATCAAAGCGAAAATTACAAAACCAGAAAGAATTTATGGAAAGGGTTACGGTGAAGCTAAACTGATCAATGATTGTGGTTGCGAAGGAAAGGTTGTTACGAGAAATTGTTCTGAAGAAGAGCACCAGCAAAACAGAAGAACTGAATTTGTTATTAAGAAGATTGGAGCTACGAATGTTTCTGTGAATAAAAATGTGGAAGCAACTAAAGGAAAATTAACTTTTGACCCAAATAAAAAGTTCCATATTGTTGAAAGCACTGATAATTTGTACATCATTTCTGTAAATAATGGAGTTTCTGTTGATGAATTAATGAAATTAAATAATATGACTAGCCAAAAGGTAACTGTTGGTCAAAAAATAATTTTAAGAAAATAGTTTTTCCACTTACTTAAATTACTGGAAAAACAAGAAGAAGATGGATTAATAGTCCATCTTTTTTTGTTTGAAAGTGATTCTTATTCCTATAAAAAAACGAATTCCTTGGTTCGGAGCGTAAACATAAGCTGGATCAAAACTCAATGCAAAAGGATTTGAACTTGTTGCTAGGATTGTTCCTTCAGTAGTTGTTTCAACCCCTTTGTCAAAAGGGTCAGAACTTCGTGCTATTAAAAAGGGAATATTTTTGGCTGGAGTCCAATTTAATATGTTTTTTATTCCTCCAAAAAACGCAATATCTTTTTTGGTTTTATAGGTGAATTGAATGTTTTGAATAGAATACGTTTTTGAGAACTCGGGTCTTGGATCTAATTCACTTAAAATTGGTAATCGCATCGGTCCAACAACATTTCCTGTGTAATCAATTGTGAAAGGAAAATTTTGAAAAGTATAAGTTAATGTGTAGTTTCCACTCACTTTTTCTGTTAACAATTGTTGTTCCTTAATTCCATTTTCAACAGAATTTACTTCCATAAATGTAATTCCTGTTTGAAAAGAAAAGTGATTATTTTTTGTCAACTTAAAATCAATGCTTGTTCCTAAACTCTGTGCATGACCTTTTCCGTTGGAATAAATAATTTGATTGGAGTTTGTTAGATAATCTGGCACAATTCTATTAGAAAAGTAAGTATAAAAACCTTGAACATCCATTTCGAAATTCAAATTTTGATTCATTTTTTTTAAATAGGAAATGGAAGCATTGATACTTTTTGATCGTTCGGGATTCAAATTTTCTGAAATAACAATTTGTCGTGATCCCGTTAAGGATGCATGGTCCTCAGAAAATAGGTTTACAATTCTAAAACCAGTCCCAGCATGAATTCTTAGTTGTAACTTTTCGTTTAATTTGTGCATGTAAGCCAATCGTGGAGTAAAGATTAATTTGTGTTCAGAATGATAATCTGCCCGAAGGGAATAAAGTAAAGTAGCTTTTTCTCTAATTTTTATATCGTGTTGCCAAAATGTGCTTGGAATTCGAGTAATCATTTTTTGATTTTTAGGAATGGAATCTGAACTTTGCGTTAAAATTGTGTTATCATCATAATGGGTTTCCCGGTAAGTGATTCCTGAAAAAAACTGATTATTATTATGCTTTTTATCCCAAGTTACTTGAAAAAATGCCAATTCTTGGTCTGCATCAAATTGCGTTGTTCCATAGAAACTTCGTTGTTGGTGAAAATTTAAATGTGAAACCACGAGTATTTTCTCCCTTATCGGTAATTGATACATAATGTTTAATTCACCACGTTTGATGTTGATTGCTTCAGCATAAATACTATCGCCTCCCAAAAAGTTTTCGTTCCAATTTAATTCACCTCCCCAGCGTTTTTCTTGCAAATATCTTCCGTTTACAGTGAAGATTTTTTTGTCTTTCCGTTCAAATTGAAATTTTTGAAAAGCAGAAAATCGATGTTGCATTGGTATATCGGTAAAATTATCCTTGTTTTGATCCAATTTTAAATGATTATAAAAATGGTTCAAACTTGAAAAGGAGTTTATTTTTTTTCCAAGTTTAAAATTTATTCCTAAATCTGTATTGCTTTCCAAATGACTTGTCGTAAAATTTTGCAGCTGAATTTCAGGGTTTTTTGTTGGTTTTTTCGTGAAGGCATGAATTACCCCTGCAACAGCTTCACTTCCATAAACACTCGAAGCTGGGCCTTTTGTAATCTCAATTCGGTCGAGTAAGAAACTTGGAATTCCCGATAATCCATATACTGAGGAAAGTCCACCAACAATTGGAACTCCATCCAAAACAATCAATGTGTATGGACCTTCCAAGCCATTTAAGTGAATATCACCTGTTCCACAAACATTACAATTTACTTGCGGCCTCACTCCATTCATGCGATCCATCATTTCTAGTAAATTGGGTGAAGGATTTTTGGTAAAGAACTTTTTGTCGTAAACGTCTGTAATTATCGGATTTTCTAAGCGGTTTACTTCTTTAATCGTTCCTATTACAATACTTTCATCCAATTCTTTTGATTTTTTTTCAAGAACGATGATAAGTTTTTTTCCATCGTATTCAGAAGATTCAATTGTAATTTTTTGTTTTTCAAATTCCAAACATGAGCATTGTAAATCAATTTTTTCGAGTTTCGTTTCGATTTTGAATTCTCCTTTTGAATTGATCGGTATTGCTTTGTTTTCCTTTATTAATCCAAGCTTACATTGAGAAAAATCAATGGAGTCTTTACTATTAATTTCTCCTCGAATTGTGTATTGGGAATAAAGGAAGTTTGAACTTAATAATATTATTAGTAGGATTCTCATTTTTTAGTTTTGTTTACAAAAATATAAAAGTTAGATTAATCTAACAAATTTATTTCAAAAAATTTCATATATTTGTTTTATGTTAAGTATTACAGAAGAGAATTACATCAAGCATATTTTGTCCCATTCCATGGAAAACTCTATGAATTCTGGAGTTGGTACCAACGAACTTGCTCTTAGTTTGGAAGTGAAACCTTCGTCAGTGAATGTGATGTTGAAAAAATTAAGGGAAAAAGGATTAATTGAGTATGAAAAATATGGTAAAATTTATTTAACAGATAGCGGTCGACTTTTAGGTCTTGAGATAATTAGAAAGCATCGTTTGTGGGAGACATTTTTATATGAAAAATTAGATTTCACTTGGGATGAAGTACATGAAGTGGCAGAGCAATTAGAACATATAAAATCCATTAAATTGGTCGAGAAGTTGGACAAGTTTTTAGGTTTCCCAAGTATTGATCCTCACGGAGATCCAATTCCAAACGGAAAGTTAGAAATGAAAACAATTTCAAAAATGGTATTAACAGAAATACCCGTTGGAGGAAAATGTAAAATGGTTGCTGTAAAAGATAATTCTGCTGTTTTCTTAAAATTCGTTCAAGAAATTGGCTTAAGTATTAACAATGAAGTGGAAATTATTTCAAAATTAGAATTCGATGAATCGATTGAAATTGAAGTAAATAAAATAAAATCCAGAGTTAGTAAGAAATTTGCACAAAATATTTGTGTAATACTTAATGATTAAACTAACTTTGTAAACTAAAATAATAATCACTAATTATGAAAGAATTTTGGCTCATGCTCACTCCGTGGAAAAAGTTTAAATTGATTTTTTCAACACTAATTGCAATTTTTATTATCAGTTTTGCAATAATCAATTGGCAAGAAACGGAGATTAATTTTATCTTTTTTAAATTAAAGATTTCAATTACACTTCTAATTATTGTGTGTTTATTGGCTGGATACCTTTCTTCCTCGCTTTTTGATTATCGAAAATACAAAATTAAGGAGCGGGAGATTTTAAGACTGAAAGATAAAATCAAGGTTTTAGAATCAGAACAAAAAACAGCAGAATAGATTTGCGAAATTTATTTCTATTTTGGCTTATATTTTTTCCCTTGTGGG
>JBIKSI010000148.1:0-7548 GCA_044348665.1 Crocinitomicaceae bacterium | reverse complement strand
AAACAATTGCTGAAAATTCTTATTTGGTTGTAACAAACGAAAAAGACGAGATTGTTAGGGTGTATGCCGATGAATTAAAACGACAATTGGATGCAGGATTGTTAGATTAATTTCTTCTATTTATCTCCAAAATCCATGACACACATGGTTCCATATTTTTTGTGATCACCAAATTTGACGCCAAGAGAAAGAAAGTTTTTATTTAAGATGTTTTTTCGATGACCGTAGCCTGAAACATCTTCATCAATCAGTAAATTCATAACAATATCGATTGCTGTGTCGTTCCCATAATCGCAATTTTCGCCTGTTGCACCGTATCTTTTGGCAAATTGTTTGAAACGTTTGGAATAATTTTGATGACCAACCAAACCTTTTTTTCCAGTGTCAGTTACATGTTGACTTGCACAGTTGAAAAGATCATTTTGTGGTATCAATGCACTGCTTTTTTTTGCTTTTTTCAAATCGCTCTTTAATGAAGTCAAAGGAGATTGTTTAGTTATTGAAAATTCAGGATTATCAATGTATTCTTGTAAATAAGTTTTGGAAAATAATTCAGGGTTTAGGCGAACAAGATTCATTAAGAAAATAACTTCCTTTTCTAAATCTGAATAATAAGAAATATCTTTTGCAGAATTTGCTTCAATTTTTGTAGCCTCATCCCATTTAGAAAACGGATATTTTTCTTCCTGTGTCTTAAAGGAAAAAACAATGAAAAACAAAACAAATAAACTGTATTTCATGAACTAATTTTTGACTAAATCTACAAAAACTATTCCAAGTGCTAATTAATTATTGAAAAAAGTCAATTCACCTCGTTTCATTTGGTGAAAAGCACGACTCAAATAAGCCACACAAATACGCATTGCGTCCAAGGATTCTTCCGTTTCCGCACTAATTTCTTTTTTCTGCAACTTCAACAGCAACTTCATATACAAAGCATGAAACATGATTTCTATGTGGTTTTTATCCTTTAAATTTGATTTTTCACGAAAAGAATCAATGTGCTCAAGAGCAGTATCATAAAGCGCCTTGTATTTTTCATCATTCGCCATATTCAACAAAGTATTATGCAAATACGACAGTTCAATCATCACTTCTTGAATCAAAAACAAATGTCCTTTTTGCTCCAATTTCTGATTTTTCATTTGCTGAATCAGATCGCCATACCATTGTCTGTATTGAGCATGAAAAGAGGCGTCAGGCAATTGAGGCGCAACATATTGATTCATAATTCTATCCAAATCGAACTCAAAAGATCGGATAACATCTTCAATCTGATACATATACAGAATGTACTCAGCAATATTTTCCTGAAGTTTTTTTTGTGCGATGAACATTTTTTAGAATTAAGAGTGTAAAATGTAGAATTAAAAATAAAGTAAAATTCTCTATTCCTACTTTTTAACTATTTATTATTTTTTCTTCTTTTCTTTACCCGAAACTGTTGATTCAATTTCATCTTGGTGTTGATTCAAATATGCGATAAACTCTTTAGTCACGTCCATGGAAGGATTTACGAAGTTTATTTGTCCGCCAGCACCGTGAATTAATAATAAATCAATGTTGTGTTTTTTACAATATTCTTTTCCAGCTGCTTCAATTCGTTTGGTCAATACTTCTAAAATTTCAACAGTTTCATTTTCAATTTTGACTCCTTCAGTTTGTTGATATTGATACAATGCCTGTTCTCTTCTTTGTGCTTCTTGTTGTGCAGTTTGTAAATCAAAAGCTGATAATTGACCTGATTGTGCTAATTTTTCATTTTTGGCAACGTATTCTTGCAACGATTTTTGCTTTTTCTCCAATTCATTTTGAAAACGAGTTTGTTTAATTTTTGTCGTGGAATCCATTTCACGGTAATAATCAAAACCATTTTTTAATGAATCCTGCACATAAAATGCAATCTTTAATCCATTTTTTATTACAGGAACATTCGGAGTTGTATTTTCAACATTTTTTTCTTTTCCACCGCAAGCAAAAATTACAAGCGCAAGTGCAGTTAGGCTAATGATTCTTAATTTCATACTTTATTAATTTTCTTTTGATTCAATTTTATTTTTATTTTCGAAAGCTTTTTGCCAATCGGAACGCATCGATATAAATCGCTCAATACAATTTTCTAACAATTCATTCGTTACCATTGCTTTTACTTCATCTAGTCCAAATACATCTGTTTCACCAATTTTAAATGTTTGTTCAAAATCAGACAATTCAATTTTTACAGAATACTTATTATTGTAAGAAAAAATCTGTATTTTATATCTGCTGTGCGGAATTTCGGCTACTACTCTCATAATTGCAACAAAAATAATAAAGTTTAAAGAATAAATACAACTTTAATGTACTTTTTCATGAGTTTATTCTATTAATGCACTTTAATAATAGATTGAGAAAAATAGAAACAAAAAAAAAGTCCATCAAAAAAAGATGGACTTAATAAAATATTTAGACGATGTTATATTGCAAAAGCAACATCTTGATCGTTGTACTCTTTAAATTCAAAAGGAACTTTTACCATGAAAGCGTAATCCTGTCCCACTTCATACATATCTTCATCAGATTTTCGGTAATACCATTCTACTTTGGCATTGTGTCCTTTTTCTACGATTTCATTTAGCTTGTATAGCAAAAACAAAATTCTTTTTGATGAAGAAATATTAAAATACTCCAAATCAATTTTGAATAAGGTTAAATCAGAAGGATTTTCTGAATATTTATCAAACCACGCCAATGCATCACCCCAAAAAGGCTCAGGATTATCAGGGATTGCTCTTCCCTTTATCTCCATCACTCCATCAATATGAAATGCAATTGAAGGTGTTTGTAATGTTGCTTCTCGTAAAAAATCTACCATTATACATTCTATTTACAGGTGCAAATTGCAAAAAAAAATTGGATTAGCTATTCAATTTTTGAAAAAAAAAATAATAATTAGATGAATGGAAGTATTTTACAAATTAACGATACAATTTAATGATTTAAAATACAGGTAAATAGCATCATTTTATCAATTTTTGATCAAATTAAGTTTTTTTTTACACTTTAATAAATTAAATTTACATTTTACTCAATAGATTTGCAATCTTCAAATTTGAATCAACTTGGAAAACAATTTTATTACTGAAAATTTTAATGTCCTTAAAAAACTAGGAAACGAAACTAAAAGAAAATTTAGTCAGCTGTTTTTAGTGGAAGATTTAATTACACATGAAAAATTCACCGTCAAAATTATAAAAAAAGCTGGAACTCCAAATTTTGTACTTGATGCTTTTATTCAGGAATCAAAGTTTAAATTTAAATCTTCATATTTACCTCAAAACATAGCCTTTCACGACATTGAGAATGAATTAGTTTTAGTCAAAAAATATGTAAATGGACTAAATTTGGATGTTTATTGGAGAACTTTGAAAAAGAATGAACAACTAGGTTTTATTATTAAATTTCTAAAAAAAATTCAAGAATCCTTTGATGAACTTCGAGAAATTGGACTTGTACACAACGATATAAAACCCAGCAACATACTAATTGAAACAAAAAAAGATGATTTCGAGGTTCATTTAATCGATTTCAGCTTGTCTTTTTTTCCAAAACAAACTATCGAGAGAGGCACTTTATTTTCTTTAGGTTTTTCTGCCCCAGAAATAATTTTAAAGAAATTCAACTTAGCTAATCATTCAAGTGATTTATTCTCACTAGGAATTTGTTTATATTATCTCTTTAGTTGTAGTCTGCCAGGAACGCATGCTAACCCTGCAATTATGACAAATTTACAACTCACCTACCCCATTCAAGAACATAAAAGTATTCCTCATCAATTTTTCCCAATATTAGAAAAAATGTGTGCAAAAGGAACTTTCAAGAAACCAGCTAATCTTCTTTCGGATTCAGAGGTTAAACAAATTTTGGACTATGGGATTTCCATGAGATATCAATCAATACAAGAAATAATCCAAGATATGGAAAAAATAGATTTAAGCCCAAAATCTTGGTGGCAAAAAATAATCCCTTAAATTATACTAATTAATAGAGATACTTTCTGAAACCAAAATTGAAGTTAAAAAACAAATTAGCGTACATATTAGAATTTTGCGCAGTGGCATTACTTGACAATCCTAATAGATTGTAATTTAATCCTGTATCGAAATACAAAGTCCCGAAGGTAAATGAATGTTTTAATCCGCCGTTCAATCCAAAGCCAAAAGATACGATAGAACCAATTGGTTCGGAACCACTTGTTGTTTCATACTTTGTTTTGTCAAAATCATCTAATTCAAAACTTACCTTATTAAAAATCAAATTTACATTTGTCCCACCATAAAATGAAAAACCACTCTCATATCCTTCACCAAAATAATATCTTTTTCCTAATTCTAACACTGAATAGTTGAATTTTTCAGTTGAATTTATTTCCAAAACAGGTGGAGAAGTGTTAAAATCTTTAGCTGTAACAACTGTCGTCTTAGATTCACCTTTTTTTGAAGGCATAAAAATGAAACGACCATAAAAACTTGATAAATCATCCACAGCAAATTCTCCCGACAAGTGTAAACCTGAATAAACTCCATTTTGACCAAATGGTTTTATGAACGATGGTCCCGCTGAAACACTAAACTGCGAAAAAGTAAATAGTGAGTTGCAAGCAATTATGGTAAGTAAGACTAACTTTTTCATTTTCTTAAAATTTGATTTCTAACAAATATAATAAACAAATTTGATTAAAATAAGTTTTTAACATAAATTTACATCATAATTTATTTAAATGTCGATTTATAGTTTTAACGGTTTTATTCCTGTAATAAAAGAAAGTAGTTTTGTTCACCCAAAAGCATCGGTTACGGGAAATGTAATCATTGGCGAAAATGTTTATGTTGGTCCCGGAGCAGCAATTCGCGGAGATTGGGGGCAAATCATCATAGAAGACGGTTGTAATATGCAAGAAAATTGTACTATTCACATGTTTCCAGGAACAACGACAATTCTCAAAAAAGGCGCTCATATTGGACATGGAGCAATCATTCACGGAGGAATTATTGGTGAAAATTGTTTGATTGGTATGAATGCTGTTGTGATGGATGATGTTGAAATTGGTGCTGAATCAATTGTTGGAGCCTTGTGTTTTGTGCCTGCAAAAATGGAAATTCCACGCAGAAGTTTACTCGTTGGAAATCCAGCTAAAATAATCAAAGAAGTTTCAGATGAAATGATTGCTTGGAAAACGAAGGGAACAGCATTGTATCAAGCTTTGCCAAAAGAATGTTTTGAGACATTAAAAGAAGTTGAACCTCTGCGAGAAATTGAAGAAAATCGCCCTAGTCAGGAAAAAATGTTTGAGACATGGGAAAAGGTGAAGGGGAGTTTGTAGTTAGGAGTTAGTAATTTGTAGTTTTTGGTCCTGCTTGATAGTTGCCCATGAGAAATAGATTTTAATAGTCAGTGTTTTAAGTTTCATTCTCAATGCTTTATTCTGTTAATTCCATTAAAAGATAATAAAAGGCGATAGTTGTACTAACAAATATCGCAAATATTCGAGAAGCAGGATTATTTAAATGAGTATCCTGAGTACGTTTTGATTGCAAAAAACCAGTATCTACAATTCCGTTGTTTTTTCTTGAAGTAAAACACCAAATCTTGAACCATAAAAAAAGGAAACCCATTTCTGAATTTCCTAAATTATCTTTTAGCCTTATAATTTTTAACTTATAACCACTAACTAAAAACTACTAACTAAGTTAAACGATCATCATCACAGGATTCTCAATCAATTGTTTTAATGTTTGTAAAAACGCTGATCCAACTGCTCCATCAACAACTCTGTGGTCACAAGAAAGACTTAATTTCAAGACATTTCCTGGTACGATTTGTCCGTTTTTAACAACAGGGGTTTCTTTGATTTGTCCTACTGATAAAATGCATCCGTTTGGAGGATTGATAATAGAAGTAAAGTCTTCAATTCCATACATTCCAAGATTTGAAACAGCAAAAGTTCCTCCTTGCATTTCTTCTGGTTTGATTTTTTTATCTCTTGCTCTTCCAGCTAAATCTTTAATTTCTGAACCTAATTGAGCAATTCCTTTGGTATCTGCAAAACGCACAACTGGAACAACCAATCCTTCTTCCACCGCTACCGCAACACCGATATGAATGTGGTTGTTATAACGAATAGACTCACCCATCCAGTCAGCATTTACTTTTGGATGTTTTCTTAAAGCAGCAGCAACCGCTTTGATAATCATATCGTTGAATGAAACTTTCACTCCATCAACTGAATTAATTGCTTTTCGCGCTGCAATGGCATTATCCATATCCACTTCCATTTTTAAATAGAAATGTGGTGCTGAGAATTTTGAAGCAGATAAAGTTTTCGCAATCGCTTTTCGCATTTGAGAATTTGGCACTTCAGTAAATGACTCAACGTCTGCTGGAGCCGCCGCAAAAGTCTGAGTAGCTGGAGTATATGGTGTGTAATGATCTACATCACGTTTCACGATTCTTCCTCCATCACCTGTTCCTGCAACCGCATGAATATCAATTCCTTTTTCCTCAGCTAATTTTTTAGCCAATGGTGAAGCAACTACGCGTCCGCTTCCGTTTGAACTAGGAACACTTACAGCAACTGGAGCCGCTTTAACTTCCGCAGCTACTTTTGGAGCTTCTGCCACCGGAGCATGACTTACTTCTTTTTTCTCCTCAACAACCGTCGCAGCTGGCGCTGAACTTCCAGCTGAAGCTAAAATTGCAGAAATGTCTTCCCCTTTTTGTCCAATAATCGCTAACAAAGTGTTCACAGGAACAGCTTTTCCTTTTTCAACACCAATATGTAATAACACGCCATCGTAAAAGGACTCAAATTCCATGGTTGCTTTATCTGTTTCGATTTCAGCAAGTACTTCACCTGAAGAAACAGTATCACCAACTTTTTTTGACCATTCTGCTACAACACCGTCTGTCATGGTGTCGCTTAATTTGGGCATGTAAACAATTTCCGCCATAAATTTTATTTTTTAAGTTCTGAAAAAATATTTAGACTTTGTCGTTATTAACAAAATAGAAATTCTTCATTTACCTGGTGTAAACTCATCTTTTCTATTTCATTAAACCTAAAATTCTAAACTTTTTTCAAAACAATTACAATTTCTAAATTTTTAACTATTAATTCTTGTATTCAATGATGTAAGGATAATCCGTTTGTGTGTAAACGTCCTCATACAATTCATGCGCCTCAGGATATGGAGAGTTTTCAGCAAATTCTACTGATTCTTCCACTTCTTTCTTAACCCAATCTTGAATTTCTGTAATTCCTTTATCGCTCAACCATTTGTTTGCTTTGATAACTTCTAAACAGTGGTCAATTGGATCTTGTTCCATCCATTCGTTCACTTCTTCCTTAGAACGGTATTTTTGTGGATCTGACATGGAATGTCCTTTATAACGATATGTTCTAATATCCAATAATGTTGGACCATCACCTCTTCTTGCTCTGTCACAAGCTTCTGAAATTGCTTCGTGCACAGCTTCTGGAGACATACCATTTACTGACTTAGAAGGCAT
>JBIKSI010000040.1:0-23950 GCA_044348665.1 Crocinitomicaceae bacterium | reverse complement strand
GCCAGAAAATAAATCATCTTCTTTGTTGCAGTCATTCAACGTATTCATATACGTTTTCATGAATGCGCCTTGAATCTAATTCATTTCTGACTTTTTCAGCAGACCCTATTTAGGTCTCTATTTTTCAAATTCAAAATAAAATACAATTAAATTTTCCCCAAAAAACACAAATCTAATTTTCAAAAACGTAAATTTGTGCACTTTTAAAAAGAAGAGACAAAAGAAGGTGAAAAATCTTGATTTAAATTTCATACTCACAAATTTTTTAGATGATTTTTCATCTAGATTGTCTGTAAGTGAATTTAACTTTTTTGGAAACAACTCCTCATCCAACATTCCTTTAGAATTAAGCTCAAGAAATAATGAAGTCATGTGGATTGCTTTAAGTGGACTAATAGTATCTGTTATTCTTCTGGCGCTGTCGCGTTTTGGTTCTTCCAATTACATTGGGATATTTTCAAGAATACTTCTAAAAAATAATTCTATTAACAAGGTCGTCCAAGAGGAATTTACTTTAAGTTCACCAGGTTCCATTTTGTTGATTTTTAATTACATCATTTCTTCCACAACACTTTTATATCTTGCCTACCTGCATTATTTCATCCACGATGATTTGAAGCTCTTTTACTTTTTGCCCATAATTCCAATTTACTTTTTTCTTTGGCCACTCCTTTGTTTTAATTTTTTATCATTTATTACGAATGAAAAGGCAGCTTTTAGCGAAAATAAAAAAAATGTAATTGTGCTCTCTCAAATAATGGGAGTGCTATTTTCCATCATATTATTACTGTGGGCATTTAATTTAAAATGGTCTATTTATTTCATTTACAGCTTTATATTTTTAATTTGTTTTTTCTGGCTGTATAAATTTTTACGTGGAATTATTTTTTCATTTCAACATAATATATCTTGGTATTATATTATTTTGTACTTTTGCACCCTCGAAATTTTACCAATAATTTCAATTTATTTGTATTTATTGAGTAAATAGAAGAAAATATGTTTAATTTAATTTTTGAATTTTGAGTGTCAAAACAATTTTGGTTTCGCAACCTAAACCAGAGGGAGATAAATCACCATATTATGATTTAGCTGAAAAATACAAGCTTAAAATTGATTTTAGGCCATTTATTCATGTGGAAGGAATTGGTGCTCAAGAGTTCAGAACTCAACGTGTAAACATTCCAGACCATACTGCAATTATTCTTACTTCAAAAAATGCAGTAGATCATTTTTTTAGAATTGCTGAGGAAGTTCGATTTACAGTTCCAGATGATATGAAATACTTTTGTATATCCGAAGCTGTTGCTCTTTACCTTCAAAAATATGTAACCTACAGAAAAAGAAAGATTTTCTTCGGTAAACAAACAATTGAAGAGCTTGTCGATACAATGAAAAAGCATAAGAATGAAAAGTTCTTATTGCCTTGTACTGACATTTTGCGCGATAAAATTCCTGAAACCTTAACGCAGTTTAAGATCAATTTTACCAAAGCGATGTTATACAGAACTGTTGCTTCAGATTTGAGTGATTTGGAAGATGTTTACTACGATATGTTGGTGTTTTTTAGTCCGGGTGGAATCGAATCTTTGTTTAAAAACTTCCCTGACTTCAAGCAAAATAATACTTTAATCGCAGCTTTTGGACCAACGACCGCAAATGCAGTATTAAAAAACAATTTACGTTTAGATGTGCACGCACCACAACCAAATGCCCCATCAATGACAGCTGCAATCGAACTTTTTGTTAAAGAATCTCAAAAAAAGAAAAAATAAAAGAAAATAATCAACAATAAAAGCGTGACTACTAAATAGTTGCGCTTTTTTTATGAATTTTTATTTTTTTGAATTATTTTATGTATTTCATTTTTATTTTTTGTTTAATTTTACGCTAACTATTCGTTTATAAAATGAGTGATTTAAAATCAAAATCAAAACTTAATATTTCGGATGATTCAAGGAAAAAAATGACAATTTATTTCTGGATTATTGCGATGTTCCCTTTATTTTTCGTAGCTTGTCTATTGATTTTTCAATCTGAAGATGATTTGCCACCAGTTTCCATGTTGGATAATCCTCCCGAGTTATTGGCATCCATTGTTTATGCGGACGATGGCGAGACTGAACTTGGAAGATACTGGAAAGTAAATCGTACAAGTGTTGAATATAAGGCAATTTCTCCATTTTTAACCGATGCATTGATTGCAACTGAGGATGAACGTTTTCATTCGCATTCAGGTGTCGATGTGAAAGCATTAGGAAGAGCAATCGTGAATGCTGGGGGCGCTGGTGGTGCTTCTACAATCACGCAACAACTTGCAAAACAATTATTTACACTTCAAATGCGAGATAGAATTGCCATTGCAAAAGCGAATGGAGAAGAAATTGAACAAAGTGGCAGAATTGGAAGACTTTTTTCACGTATTGGGGAAAAAGCGAGAGAAAATATCATCGCAACTCGTTTGGAAGAAAGATATACCAAAGAGGAAATTATTACGATGTACTTAAATCAATTTGATTTCTTGTACAATGCAGTTGGAATTGCAAACGCAGCGAAAGTTTATTACAATAAAACACCAAAAGATTTGGCGAAAGAAGAAGCTGCAATGTTGATTGGAATGTGTAAAAATCCATCACTTTTTAATCCTTACACCTTCAAAATCAAGGATTATCGTGCTTCTATTGCTAATAAAAAAGACATTAACATCAAAGATGTAACGGAATCTGAAATCAGAGAAGCGAGAGCAAATGACAGTACGCGTGCATTGATGAGAAGAAATCAAGTTTTATACCAATGGCTAATAAATAGTGAAAACGAAAATGAGGCTTTACGTGTAAAATTAACGAGAGAAGAATACGATAAATTAAAAAATAAACCTCTTGAAACAGATTATCAAGTAGTTGACCACAAACGTGGAATGGCTCCTTATTTCAGGGAATCTTTGCGTGGAGAAATTTCAAAACTTTTCGCTGAAAGAAAACCTGATGGTTCTTTAAAATACAAACGCGAAGATGGTGCTCCATGGGATATTTACCGAGATGGACTAAAAATTTACACCACTGTGAATGCCAACATGCAAGTTTACGCGGAGGAAGCAATGGAAGAACATTTAGAAGATCTGCAACGTAAATTTGATAGAAATAATAGAGGTTTGAAAAATTATCCTTTTACCAATTCTATTTCCAGCGAAGAGGTTGAAAAAATCATGACAAGTGCAATGCATCGTTCTGACCGCTATAAAAGTTTGATTGAAGCAGGTTTGTCTGAAAGTGAAATCAGAAAAAACTTCAACGAACCAACAAACATGCGTGTGTTTACATGGAATGATCAAAGAGAAGTCGATACAGTGATGACTCCTTTCGATTCTATTCGCCATTACAAATCATTCCTGCAAGCGGGATTACTTTCTATTGAACCTGCAACTGGATTTATCAAGGCGTGGGTTGGTGGAGCAAACATTGATCACTTTGCCTATGACCATGTGAAATTAGGAAAACGTCAAGTTGGTTCAACGATAAAACCATTTGTTTATGGTGCTGGAATTGCTATGGGAGTTGTAAAACCTTGTACTCAAATTCCAGATATTGCTCATTGTGTTGATTTATTTGACCCAAGTGGAAATCCTGATGGAAGATGGTGTCCATCCAATTCCAGTGGAGGAATGTCAGGCGGAATGGTTTCTGTTAGACGTGGTTTACAAATGTCGATGAACAACATTACGGTCGCAATCATGGCAAAAATGGGTGCAAAAGGTGGACCTCAAACTGTTGCCAAATTGATGAAAAGTTTGGACATCGAATTAAGTGAAAATGATATTGTTCCAGCAATGTGTTTGGGATCAATGGATTTATCCTTATTTGAAATGGTGGGTGCTCAATCTGCATTTGTAAACAAAGGAATTTTTAATAAACCAACTGCTATCTTGCGTATTGAAGACAGAAATGGAAAAGTGATTTACAGTGCAAAACCACAATCTCGTGAAGCAATCAATGAGCAAGTTGCTTATTCTGTCTTAAAAATGATGGAAGGTGTTGTAACTGGCGGTACAGGTGGACGTTTACGTTATGCTGCTGATTGGGGAGGTATTACTTATCCAACTGCTGGTAAAACTGGAACCACGCAAAACAATTCAGATGGATGGTTTATCGGTTTAACACCAGATTTGGCAACAGGAGTATGGGTTGGTGCTGAAGATCGTGCAGTGAGATTTAGGTCAACTGATGAAGGTCAAGGTGCAAGAACAGCCATGCCGATTTATGGATATTTTATGAAAAAGGTATACAAAGATGTAGGTTTAGCCGTTTCCACCACAAGTTTTGAGAAACCCAAGGGCTATGATGATAGTATGTTCTCGTGCTCGGGATCAGATAATTACTTGCCACCCGCCGATGATGAATCTCAGGGAGAAGAACTACCTCCTGATTTAGATGAATTGTAAGAATTTAAGCTTTTTTTGTGGAACCTTCAATCAAGGATGATAGACTTTATTTCAAAAACTTAGATGTTTTACGTTTTTTTGCGGCCATAATTGTTGTATTTGCCCACGCCTATGAAGGTTGGCTTGGTTGGTATAGTAAACCTGGTTTTATGACTACTAATGGAGACCATAAAAACTTTTCAACTTTCGGGGAATATTTGCATATTGGAATAACAAATGGTGGTTTCGGTGTAGATATTTTTTTCTTGATCAGTGGATTTTTAATCACATATATTCTCCTAAAAGAAAAGGAACGATTTAGCAAAATCAATATACCTAAATTCTTTATTCGTAGGGCTTTTAGAATTTGGCCTGCTTATTTTTTAGTAATTGCTTTAGCTCCAATTTGTGTCAAATTAGTAAACTTTGCTGAACCAACATACCTTCCCAATCTTTTGTTTTATAATAATTTTCATGCAATCGCAACAAAAATTTGGGAATATCCCTTCGCGCACCTTTGGTCAATTTGTGTCGAAGAACATTTTTATTTGATTTGGCCTTTTATAATTAGCTTTATAAATATCAAACATTTGGGGAAGGTTTTTATTGCGTTTTTAGTGATTTCAATCCTCAGTCGAATCTATTTTTTTACCAATAATTACGATTATTTGCATTTGTATCTAAATACAATTAGTCGGATTGACGTCTTAATTATGGGTTCACTTTACGCCTTGTATTACAATAAATATGGGTTTACCTTGCAAACTCCTAAACTAGTTAGAATTGGAATTTATTTGATTTTCATAATTGTATATTTCCTTTATCCAGTTTACGAATACAATACACTTATAAATGCAGCATTTAAAAAATATTTTTATTGCGGAATCATTGGTTTTGCGATGATGAATTTCTTATTCAATCCAACTCCATTATTTCAGATTCCGTTTAAAAAATTGTTTAATTATTTAGGAAAAATTTCTTACGGAATTTACCTATTTAGCAATGTTTTAATTCCAATTATTGTGGTTAAGTTTATGTACAGATGGGGTACAAGTAATATGTATGTCTATTTCATGTTAAATTTCGTGCTGAGTATAGGTATTTCAGCCCTTGTTTACGAACTGTATGAAAAACAATTTTTAAAACTCAAAAAACGCTTTGAAATAGTTAAAACCAGAAGAGAATGAATAAAGTAGTAAAAAATGCTCAGGAGGCAATTGTTGGAATTGAAGATAATATGACAATCATGTTGGGTGGTTTTGGTTTGTGCGGAATTCCTGAAAACTCAATCAATGAATTGGTAAAATCAGGGGTTAAAAATTTAACCTGCATATCCAACAACGCTGGGGTTGATGACTTTGGAATTGGCTTACTGCTAAAAACCCGTCAAGTAAAAAAAATGATTGCTTCTTATGTGGGTGAAAATGCTGAATTTGAAAGACAATTATTAAGTGGTGAATTAGATGTGGAATTAATTCCTCAAGGAACATTAGCAACTCGTTGTATGGCAACTGGTTATGGAATGCCAGCAGTTTTCACTCCTGCTGGAGTTGGTACTGAAGTTGCTGAAGGAAAAGAAACACGTGTTTTTGATGGTAAAACTTACCTCATGGAAATGGCCTTTAAAAGTGATTTTGCAATCGTGAAGGCTTGGAAAGGCGATACACATGGAAATTTGATTTTTAGAGCAACCTCAAGAAATTTCAATCCTTTGATGGCCATGGCTGGAAAAATTACAATCGCTGAAGTGGAAGAATTAGTTCCAGCTGGTGAATTAGATCCAGATATGATTCATACTCCAGGAATTTATGTAAATAGAATCTTCCAAGGTGTGGATTATGAAAAACGAATTGAACAAATTACAATCACTAAAAAGTAAAAAATACGTATTATGTTAGATAAATATGGAATTGCTAAACGCATAGCGAAAGAATTGAAAGACGGATATTACGTAAATTTAGGAATTGGAATTCCAACCTTGGTTGCAAATTATGTTCCTGAAGATGTGGAAGTTATCTTGCAATCTGAAAATGGTTTATTAGGTATTGGTCCTTTTCCTTTTGAGGAAGATGTTGATGCTGATTTGATTAACGCAGGAAAACAAACTGTTACAACAACCAAGGGCTCAAGTTTTTTTGATAGCGCCATGAGTTTCGGGATGATTAGAAGTCAACGTGTGAATTTAACTGTTCTTGGAGCTATGGAAGTTTCTCAAAATGGCGACATCGCAAATTGGAAAATTCCAGGAAAAATGGTAAAAGGAATGGGTGGCGCAATGGACTTAGTAGCCTCCGCTGAAAACATAATTGTTGCCATGATGCACTCAAATAAAGCGGGAGAATCCAAAATGTTAAAGGAATGTTCCTTGCCTTTGACAGGCGTTGCTTGTGTTAAAAAAATTGTAACCGAATTGGCAGTTTTAGAAATCAAGGATGGTAAATTTCATTTATTGGAACGCGCACCTGGAGTGAGCGTGGAAGAAATAATTTCCAAAACAGAAGGCGAATTAGTAGTGCCTGACTTTGTTCCTGAAATGGATTTATAATAACAATTTGAAATAATTGAAAGCGGAAAATTGGAAGACTTTATTCTCCTTTTTTCCGCTTTTTTAATTCCTGAAGAAGTTTTTGCTTGAATTCTTTTTCCAATTGAAGCAATTTTGTTGCTTTCTTGTATCCAATTTCCTCAGCAATTTTAGTATAATATTCCTTTTTTAAGGAAATCGTTGTTTGTTCATTTTCAAACAAAGTTGTTGCTTTTTTCTTCAGTTCATCCTCCTTCATTGTTTCATCAGAAAGTTCATCCATGATTTTTTTATGCGCCTTTCTAGTGCTTTTAAGTTTGCTCTCAAGTTCATTGTAAACAGGCCAAAACTTTTCTGCTTCACTTGTCGTTAAGGATAATTGTTCCGTTATGTAAGCAATTTTTAGCTGCTTAATTTTTTCTTGACGTGCTTTTCCTTTAATTGGTTTTTCTTGCGCAAAAATTAGCCCTGAAAACAGCCCTAAAAACAAGATTAATACTACATTTTTCATAATTTCTATTTTTAAATATCAAGATCTTCTAGTTCAACTTCGCTGGAATTCAAATACTGCATCAATTCTTCATCGTCCAAATCATTCAATAATTCCTCAAAAGATTTTTCAACTTTCGGAAGAGTACCTTGATGTTCTATTACTTTTTCTTCTTTTACAACTTTTTTAATAATTTTGCTCGTATCTGAATTTATCAATTCTTCTTGCAATAGTTCTAAATCAAATTCTTCTGCTTCAAGTTCAATTTCTGACATCAAGTTAGGTGAATTTTCAATCGAAGAACTTGAAGAAAAGCGAATGATTCCAAAGACCAAAAGTACGCTTGCAGCGATATCAACCAGTAAATAAATAATTTTGCTTTTGTTCTGAGATGCTTTCTTTTGAAGTTCATCCTGCTTGATTTTTTCTAATAAATTGTCCGAAAAATTCTCAAAATAAGAATTCAAAAATTTTTCTTCCTCCGCTTTACCAGCTTTCGGTTTCAAATAATCTAGTATGTTTTTATTTTCTTCCATGATGTCTTCTTTTTGCTTTGACATTCCTTAGTTAAAAAGGTTTAATTGTTTTAACAAAAAATCTTGAATTTTTGTCACGGCATGGTGATAATTGGCTTTCAAACCTCCTTCACTCATCCCTAATTTCTCTGCTATTTCGCTATATTTTAAGTCTTCAA
Organism: Crocinitomicaceae bacterium; assembly: GCA_044348665.1. Classification (GTDB taxonomy): domain Bacteria; phylum Bacteroidota; class Bacteroidia; order Flavobacteriales_D; family Crocinitomicaceae; genus M2408. The sequence goes on along the minus strand of JBIKSI010000040.1, from coordinate 15,825 downwards.
AAAATTTTAATTGAAAAACTAAGGCTTGTTTCTCTGGTAAAATAGCTAGTGCCTCCTGCAATTTTTCTGATATTTCATCTGCAGAAAAATTTTGAAGTCCTTCGTGTCCAGCTATGATTTCCAAATAGGGTTCTTCTACATCAATCGACTTAAATTTTTTTTCCTTTTTGAGAAAATTAATGGTTTCATTTTTTGCTATACGAAACAACCAGGTGTAAAAACTTGATTCAAATTTGAATTCTTTTAGATGATTCCAAACCTTGATCCAAACATTTTGCAAAATATCATTCGTTTGCTCGTGATTTTTACAAATTCTTCGTATTTGCCAATAAATGGATTGATTGTGGAGTTTTATTAATTTCGAAAAAACGAATTCAGACTTCGTTGCATCTTGCTGAAACAAACGAATTAATTCTAAATCTGACATTTTTTCAATCTCCATCAATCTTTTTTTCGTTCGACAAAGTAAACACAAAAAGGTTTAACTCAACATTAATATTATTAATTGACCTAATATCTACCAACAAAAACAATTTAATAGAAAAAATCTAATTTTTGTTCTTTTTATTCGCCCTTTTAATGTTTTTATAAGGTGCTCATGAGAAAAGTTCATTGCCAAAAAGAACCAAAAGTAGCTTCGCTGAGACCGCCTTTGGCTAAGTTCTAGTGCTTGAAAACGCATCTACCTTTCTACAAACGACGCTAAAAAATCAAAACTCGTTTCACTCAAACACTTGATTTTTTTACGCTTACTTTTTGTGAAAGGTGCCAGATTAACGTTTTCTAGGCACAAATTATTGGACAAAGATAAATTTATTGTTAAATCATCATTTACAGGTATAAGTGAGGTTAATCAATTTAATTTTTATTAATTCCTCCCAATAGCTTTTAGTTATAAAGAAATAAATAGACTTATTATTTACGTTAATTTTAAGTTAATATTGCGAAAATTGGATACTAATCAAATAAATTAAACTAATTTCAGCTAAATTTGTTAAGTAGAGAACATGGAAAAAAGAATCATTTTATTAGCTGGGGCAACAGGTTTTATTGGAAAGGAATTAATCAAAGTTCTCCAAAAAAACAATGAAATTCGCATCTTGACAAGACATAAAGATAGCATGGAACAAAATTATTTTTATTGGAATCCTGATAAAAATGAAGTTGACACAAAGGCTTTTGAAGGCGTAACACATATTATTAACCTTTGTGGAGCAGGAATTGCGGATAAAAATTGGACTTCAAGTAGAAAGAAAGAGCTAGAACTTTCAAGAACGCTTCCAGCTTCTTTTTTGTTTGCTCATAGAAATTTAATGCCAGAATTAAAACAGTATATTTCTGCCTCAGGAATAAATTGTTATGATTTTAATAATGAATCTAAAATTTATGACGAAGAAGACCCTATTGCTTCTGACTTTGTTTCTACATTGGTAAAAAAATGGGAAGAATCTGCTGATCAATTTAGCAGTATTTGCCCTGTATTGAAATTGAGAATAAGTTTTGTTATTTCTGATCTTGGAGGGGCCGTGAAAAAACTTGAAGCACCTATTAAAATGGGCTTTGGTGCAGCGATTGGTACTGGAAAACAAGCAATTCCTTGGATTCATTTACAAGATTTATGTTCACTTTTTGAATTTGGAGTTGAGAACAAATTAGAAGGAGTTTATAATGCTAATGCTGGAAATTCAGACAATAAAGAAATGACTGTTTTAATTGCTAAGAAACTAAAAAAACGTCTTTGGTTACCCAATATTCCTGCTTTTGTAATGAAATTAATTTTAGGTGAATTATCGGTTTTAGTGTTAAAAGGGATTAAAGCTTCGAATCAAAAAATTGTTGCCAAAGGATTCAAATTCAAGTATTCTAAAATTGAAGCATGTTTTGATTAAGAAAAAATCATTCTTAATATCAATTAATTTTTTAACAAAACTCGCTTAGTTTTGATTTTTTTTTAACTTTGAACTCCTAATTGGATTTAAAAAATGAAAAAAATTCTTATCATCGGCGCGGGTTTATCTAGTTCCTCCTTAATTCGTTATTTTCTTGAAAAGTCAAACGAAAATAATTGGCAAATTAGAATTGTTGATCAGAATATCGATTTGGTTAAGAAAAAGATAAACGGAAATCCTAATGGAATTGCCCTTTCATTCAATGCTTTAGATCCAGCAGAACGAAAAGAAGAAATACAACAAGCTGATTTGGTAATCAGCATGTTACCAGCTAGATTTCATGTGGATATTGCCAAAGATTGTATTTTATACAAAACTAATTTAATTACACCTTCCTACGTTTCTCCAGAGATGAAAGCCTTACACGAAGAAGCGATTAATGCTGGAATCATCATTATGAATGAAATTGGAGTTGATCCTGGAATTGACCACATGAGTGCTGCAAAAATCATTGATGAAGTGCGTGATAAAGGTGGTAAAATTACTTCCTTCAAATCTTATTGTGGAGGATTAATTTCTCCTGAAAATGACGACAATCCTTGGAATTATAAATTCACGTGGAATCCAAGAAACGTTGTGCTTGCTGGTCAAGGTGGTGCAGCCAAATACATTGAAGAAAACGAGTACAAATACATTCCTTATACACAATTATTTACGCGCATTGATTACATTACCATTGATGGTTATGGAGCGTTTGAAGGATATGTAAACCGAGATTCTTTGTCTTACCGAGAAGTATATGGTTTGCAAAATATTCCTACTATTTTTAGAGGAACATTAAGACGACCAGGTTTTTCGGAAGCATGGAATATTTTTGTACAATTAGGTATGACCGACGATTCCTATTCCATTGAGAATGCGGAGAATTTGAGCGCAAGAAGTTTTTTAAACACATTTTTACCCTACGGAGAAGGGGAATCGGTTGAGAATAAATTCAAACGTTTGGTTTCAAAAGATAATAATCTGTTATTCAAAAAATTCTCATGGTTAGGCTTTTTCGACAAGGAGGAAATCATTGGTTTTAAAGGAGCTACGCCCGCACAATTGTTAGAGAAAATTTTAGTCAACAAGTTGAGTTTAAATCCAAATGACAAAGACATGTTGGTGATGTTTCACAAATTTGTGTACACTTTAAATGGAGAAAAACATAACATTGTTTCATCTATGGTAAATATCGGTGAGGATCCAGTTTTTACCGCAATGAGTAACACGGTTGGTTTGCCAGCAGCCATTTGTGGCAAAATGATTCTTAAGGGAGAAATCAATCTGAAAGGAATTCAAGTACCTGTGATGAAAGAAGTTTACGACCCAATTTTATCAGAACTAGAAACTTTTGGAATTACCTTTAAGGAAGTTTGGTCATAACACAATTTATTCCTCTTTCAAGGTTTTCATCACAAATGAACTTTGTACCTGCGCAATGTGTGGAATTGAAGCTAATTTTTCTTTTAAGAACACTGAATACTCATCCATGTCTTTCACTTCAATCAATAAAAGGTAATCAAAATTTCCTGCGATGTGAAAACAAGAACTAATTTCCTTTAGTTTAACCACTTTTTCTTCAAAAGCATTTAAAAATTCCAAAGCATGTGATTTTAGTGAGACATTGCACAAGACTTTTAGATTTTTCCCTACTTTTTCTTTATTAATTTTAATGGTATAGGTTTTAATAAAACCCTTGTTTTCAAGTCGTTTTACACGCTCGTAGGTTGGAGTTAAACTTAAACCTATTTCAGCAGCCAATTCTTTTGAACTCAATTTGCTGTTTTTCTTCAATAAGCGCAATAAATGCTTATCAATGGAATCCAATTTGTAAGATGATGGATTTTCACTAGAAAAATTTTCTATTTCCATATTTTTGATGAGTTTAATTCAGTATAAAAATGACAATATTAGTTATTTTGTAGTAAATTAATCTAAATATTGTATTTATTTGGTAAAATAATTCTTAATTTGTTTAAAAAAATAGATTATTAATCTGAAAAATAAACGATTCAAGTTCGAGGCGTTAGAAAAATTTGAGAAATAAGTTTACTTAGGTAAATGTTTTCTTGAATTTTTTGAAACAACGAAGAAATTGGATGGATTTATTTTTCATTAAATAGAAAATCTCATGAGACCAGAAAGTTTAATGATGAGCCACGGTTACAAACCAAGCCTCTCTGAAGGAGCAATAAAATGCCCAATTTTTCAAACTTCAACCTTCGTTTTTAACAAAGCAGAAGAGGGAAAACGTTTTTTCGAAGTAGCTTACGGAATCAAGGAGCAAGAAAAAGGAGAAGAATTAGGCTTGATTTACAGTAGGTTAAACAATCCAGATTTGGAAATCTTGGAAAACAGACTTTGTTTGTGGGACGAGGCGGAAGATTGCGCGGTATTTGAAAGCGGAATGTCAGCAATTTCAACGGCTATGTTAGAATTCCTTGCTCCTGGTGATTTGCTACTTTTTAGCCGTCCGGTTTACGGAGGAACAGACCATTTTATCAATCATTTTTTGAAGAAAATGCAAATCAATTCCATCGGTTTTTTAGCTGGTGAATCCAAAGAAGAAATCATTAAACGAATTAAAGATAGTGGTTTGGGTCACAAGTTAGCAATGATTCATATCGAAACACCTGCCAACCCAACCAACGCATTAATTGACATAGAATTGTGTGCAGCTATTAAAAATCATTTTTCAACGGAAGAAAAACAAGTCGTTTTATCGGTTGACAACACGTATATGGGTCCACTTTGGCAGCATCCACTAAAACATGGAGCGGATTTGGTCTTGTATTCGGCAACAAAATACATTGGTGGACATTCAGATGTAATTGCAGGAGCATGTTTGGGTTCCAAAGCCTTGATGGGAAGAATTAAAGGTTTACGAACTTTCCTTGGAAACATGTGTGGTCCTTGGACAGGCTGGTTGTTGATGCGTAGTTTGGAAACCTTAAAAGTAAGAATGGATCAGCAAGCTACAAACGCCATTGAGGTTGCAAATTTTTTACTTTCTCATCCGAAGGTGGAAAAAGTGTACTATTTGGGATTAATTCCGCAACAAGGAACAGACATAGAAAAAGAAATTTACGCCCGACAATACAATTCTGGTGGCGCCATGATTTCTTTTGACATTAAAGGCAGTGAAAAAGAAGCATTTGCATTTTTAAATAATTTAAAATTAATCAAATTAGCCGTTTCTTTGGGAAGTACAGAAAGTTTAGCAGAACACCCATTCACGATGACGCACGTCGATGTTGCCGAAGAATTCAAAAACGCTTTACATATTTCTGATAAATTGGTGCGGCTATCTGTTGGTGTCGAATATCATGGAGACATTATTTCAGACATCGAACAAGCCTTAACTTTTGCTTAGCTAGAACAAAAATTCAACGTATTAACCACTCGCATTTAATCTGGAAAAATTCTTCTGATTAAAGGTGAGTGGTTTTTTTGGCTTATTAAATTTTGCCTTTTAGCAATGCCTTTAATATTTCAAGCAATTAGGCTCAATTCTCTCTTTTCTCAAATAAATTTAAAGTATATTTCTATTTTTCTTGTCATTTCAGAAAGATTAAGTAACTTTGCGGAAAATTTAGAGGATTTTTATATAAAAATTAAAGCATCATGATTATCAAAAACTCAATAAAAACAATCATTTTAGCACTTTTTACTTTGTTGATTTCAACGAGTGTTTATTCTAATGAAAATGCTGAAAAATCCTCAAAATCACATGAAGAGAAAGAATTTAACGTAGGTGAAACAATTATGCACCACATTCAAGATGCACACGAATGGCATTTATGGGGTGGTCACGAAAACTCAGTTTCTATCTACTTACCAATCATTTTAATGGACGGTGGAATGAAAGTTTTTTCTTCTTCGCATTTTTACCACGGAACACCAATGACAGGAATTGATGAAGAAAGTGGAAAAGAACACGAATATGTAGTTGGTGTTGGTCCAGCTGCTGGATATGCCATGTTTCATGAAACTATTTACAAATTAGAAGGCGGAGAATTACATTTCAAAAAAGATCATCCGCACAATGTTGCCCCATTAGATTTCTCAATCACTAAAAATGTTGTGTCCATCTTCCTTACTTTTTTAATCTTAATTTTAGTAATGTTTTCAGTTGCTAAATATTACAGAAAAAATGGAGCTGTTGCACCAAAAGGTATCGCCAAATTTATTGAACCATTGATTGTTTTTGTTCGTGATGACATTGCGAAGGCAAATATTAATGCTCACAAATACAAAAAATACGTTCCTTTCTTATTGACAATTTTCTTTTTCATTTTGGTAAGTAACCTAACAGGATTAATTCCATTAGTGCAAGCAAACGTTACTGGTAACATTACAGTGACATTGTTTTTAGCAACTTGTACCTTATTAGTAACCGTATTTTCAGGAAATAAAAATTACTGGGGACATATTTTTGCAACTCCTGGAGTTCCGAAAGCATTATTGGTAATTATGGTTCCTATCGAATTGGTTGGAGTATTGACTAAACCTTTTGCTTTAATGATTCGTTTATTTGCGAACATTTCAGCAGGTCACATCATTATTTTAGCTTTAGTATCTATCATATTTTTGAACAAAGCAGCAACATGGGGATTCTTATCTGTGCCAATGTCTTTATTCATTTCGGTATTAGAAATATTGGTTGCTTTCTTACAAGCGTATCTATTTGCAATGTTATCGGCATTGTTTATCGGTGCGGCAGTAGAAGAAGCACACCATTAATTAAATTAGTAACTTTTAAACAAACATAGTTATGGTCGGAAGTATCGCGGCAATCGGAGCAGGTATTGCAGTATTAGGTGCAGGATTAGGGATTGGTAAAGTTGGTGGTTCAGCAATGGACGCTATCGCACGTCAACCTGAAGCTTCAGGAAAAATTCAAACAGCTATGATTATCGCAGCAGCGTTAATCGAAGGTGTTGCTCTTTTTGGAGTAGTAGTTGGTCTTTTGGGTCTGGAAACGGGAGCAAAATAAGACACAACCATTTGATTCTAAATCTTGCTGTAACGGTTGGTTGCAGCAAGATTTCTTTAAAAGTTAGAGCATAAAAAAAGAAATAACTTAAATTAATATAAACATGGATTTAGTAACTCCAGACTTAGGTCTTTTATTTTGGACAGGATTAGTATTCATTCTTCTTCTTTTCCTTTTGGTTAAATTTGCATGGAAACCGATTCTTGGTGCTGTAAATGCACGTGAAGAAAAAATTTCTGAGGCATTAGAATTGGCCGAAAAGACAAAAGCTGAAATGAAAGAATTACAAGCGGCTAATGAAAATTTATTGAAAGAGGCTCGTGCTGAAAGAGATAAATTAATCAAAGACGCGCATGAAGTTGCAACAAAAATGATTGAAGATTCAAAAGCAAATGCTAAAAATGAGGCTTCAAAAATTATTGCTGCTGCTCATCAAGCAATTGAAGTAGAAAAAGCTGCTGCAATTTCTGAATTGAAAGCTTCTGTAGCTGCCTTGTCAATTGAAATCGCTGAAAAAATTGTTCGCACAGAACTTGCTTCTGACGAAAAACAAAAAGCATTAGCTTCGAAATTAGCTGAAGATATTAATTTGAACTAAAATTCATGAAAGTAACTAAATCAGCAGCAAGATACGCAAAGGCTTTATTGGAGTTGGCAATCGAAAACAAAAAGATTGACCAAACTTTAGCAGACATGCAAGCCTTGATACGTGCAAATGCAGAAACAAGAGATTTTCAGTTGTTTTTGGAAAATCCAATCATCAATTCGGAAAAAAAGAATTCTATCTTGAATGAAATTTTCGATCAATTTGATGCTTTAACAACTTCATTTGTTGCTTTAATTGTAAAAAATAAAAGAGAAGGTGCTTTGGTTCAAATCGCAGAATCTTTTCAATTACAGGTAAAAGAATTTTTAGGAATTGTGCCTGTTACAATTATTTCTGCACAAAGTTTAGATGCTTCAACACGAGGAACTATTTTGTCAAAACTAGAGAAATCAATTCAAGGTAAAATTGAATTAGATGAAAAGATTGACGCTTCATTGATAGGAGGATTTATTGTGAAAATGGGCGATACGCAAGTAGACGCATCCGTTTCAAATAAATTAAGAAATTTAAAAACAAGTTTAACACGCTAATTGGCTTTAGCCAAATAAATAAAGAATTATGGCAGACGTGAAACCAGCAGAAGTTTCTGCAATTTTAAGAGAGCAGCTTTCAGGATTTAGATCTGAGGCTGAATTACAAGAAGTTGGTACTGTACTTCAAATTGGAGATGGTATCGCTCGTATTTATGGACTTACAGGAGTTCAATACGGTGAATTAATTGAATTTGACGGAGGATTACAAGGAATCGCATTAAACTTGGAAGAGGATAATGTTGGTGCCGTGTTATTAGGTCGTTCTACTCAAGTAAAAGAAGGTGATACTGTTAAACGTTTAGGAAGAATTGCTTCTGTAAAAGTTGGTGAAGGTGTTGTTGGTCGTGTTGTGGATACTTTAGGTAACCCAATTGATGGAAAAGGAGAAATTACTGGACAATTATACGAAATGCCAATCGAGCGTAAAGCTCCTGGGGTTATTTACCGTCAGCCAGTAACTGAGCCATTGCAAACAGGGATTAAATCTGTAGATGCGATGATTCCAATCGGACGTGGACAACGTGAGTTAATCATTGGTGACCGTCAAACTGGAAAAACAACAGTTGCAATTGATGCTATTATCAATCAAAAAGAATTCTACGATAGAGGAGAACCAGTTTTCTGTATCTATGTTGCTATTGGACAAAAAGGTTCAACAGTTGCTGGAATCGTTAAAAAATTAGAAGAAGCAGGTGCAATGGCTTATACAGTTGTTGTTGCTTCTAACGCTGCTGACCCTGCTCCAATGCAGTTTTACGCTCCAATGACAGGTGCTGCAATTGGTGAGTATTTCCGTGATTCAGGAAGACCAGCATTAATTGTATTTGATGATTTATCGAAACAAGCGGTAGCTTACCGTGAGGTTTCTTTGTTGTTACGTCGTCCTCCAGGTCGTGAGGCTTACCCAGGTGACGTTTTCTACTTACACTCTCGTTTATTAGAAAGAGCTGCGAAAATTATTGCTGATGACGCGATCGCTGCACAAATGAATGATTTACCTGAGTCTTTGAAAGGAATCGTAAAAGGTGGAGGTTCATTAACAGCTTTACCAATTATTGAAACACAAGCGGGTGACGTTTCTGCATACATTCCAACCAACGTAATTTCGATTACAGATGGTCAGATTTTCTTGGAATCAGATTTATTTAACGCAGGTATTCGTCCAGCAATTAACGTAGGTATCTCTGTATCACGTGTTGGAGGAAATGCTCAAATTAAATCGATGAAAAAAGTTGCGGGTACTTTGAAATTAGATCAAGCACAATACCGTGAATTAGAGGCATTTGCTAAATTTGGTTCTGATTTAGATGCAGCAACAAAATCTGTATTAGATAAAGGAGCAAGAAACGTGGAAATCTTGAAACAAAAAGATGGAGATCCATATCCAGTTGAAAAACAAATTGCAATTATTTACGTAGGAACAAAAGGTTTAATCCAACGAGTTCCAGTTAACCAAGTAAAAGCATTTGAAACAGAATATTTGAATTATTTAGAAGCGAAACACTCTGACGTTTTATTGCAGTTAAAAGCTGGAAAATATACGGATGAAGCAACAGATGTTTTAACGAAAGTTGCAAAAGAAATCGCTGAGAAATATTAATTATTAGTGTAGAATGAAGAGTTAAAAGTGAAAAATAAAAAACACTTTTAACTCTTAACTCTTAACTTTTTACTCAAAAAGATGGCTAATTTAAAGGAAATAAAAAATAGAATAACTTCGGTTGGTTCAACGATTCAGATTACTTCCGCTATGAAAATGGTGTCGGCAGCTAAATTGAAACGTGCACAAGATGCTGTTACACAAATGCGTCCGTATGCTGCCAAATTGAAAGAAATTCTAGAAAATTTGAGTTCAAGCTTGGATTTATCTGAAAATGCTTTTTCTGATACTCGCCCTGAAAACAAAGTTTTGTTGGTTGCAATATCTTCAAACAGAGGACTTTGCGGTGGATTCAACAACAATGTCATCAAAAAAGTAAATTCTTTAATAAATGGAGAGTTTGCTAATTCTGATGTGAAAATTTTGTGTTTGGGTAAAAAAGTAACTGATGCTTTTAGAAAAAGTGATTTGCGATTAAGCAACTCAGAATTTGGTGTTGAAGATATTTTTGCTGATTTAAACTTTGATAATTCTTCTACGATTGCACAACATGTAATGCAGAAATTCATTGCGAAAGAATTTGATAAAGTGGTTGTAATTTACAATTCATTTATCAATGCCGCTTCGCAAGACGTAAAAGCAGAACAATATTTACCAATTATTCCAACTGTTTCAGAAAATGGTTCTTCTGGAGATTATATTTTTGAACCATCTAAGGAAGAAATTGTGGAAGAAATGATTCCTAAATCTTTGAAAATTCAATTTTATAAATCTTTGTTAGATTCAAATGCTTCAGAACATGGTGCTCGAATGACAGCAATGCACAAAGCAACGGACAACGCCACTGCATTGAAGAAAAGTTTAACTTTAAGTTACAACAAGGCTCGTCAAGCAGCCATTACAAGCGAAATCTTGGAAATCGTTGGTGGTGCAGAAGCATTGAATGGATAAGAAACTTAAATAATAGTAAATTTAATCCCAATTCGAAAGAGTTGGGATTTTTTTGTTTTTTATTGTTCAATTTTATATCTTTGTATAAATTAAGAGTTAATATCTGCAACAATTTGAAATACAGCGTAGTAATCTTAATAGTTTTAAAAACAAATTCAAATTTGTTAAAAATTTAAACTATGAATATACAAGCAAGAAAGTATAAATTAATGGAATGGATTATGAACCTCAACGATGTAAAAATCTTAGATGAGTTATTCAAAATATCAGAAACCAGTAATTGGGAATATAACCTTTCTGAACAAGAACTGAAAACAATTCAAAAAGGTTTAAAAGATTTTCATGAGGGTAGAATTACTTCTGATGATTTTGTTATGAAGAAATATGAAAAATATCTATAAGATTGATTGGACAGAGGAGGCTTCAAGCAATCTTGATGAAATCATACGCTATTTGGAAAATCGTTGGACAGCCAAAGAAGTTTCAGCTTTTTTAATTCGGCTGAGAAATTTAATCAAAACAATTCAAAAAACACCTCTTGCATTTCCTTTATCTAAGAGTTTAAAAATCCGAAGAGCAGTTTTATCTAAACAGACAACACTGTATTACAATGTTAGTGGAGATATAATTACAATTATTTCATTGTTTGACAATCGGAAAAATCCTAATAAAAAGGATTATTGAGAATTTTCACCTACATAAAAAGCAAATATTCTAAATAAAACTAGGATATTCAAAACGCAAAGCTATTTTTTAAAAAATTATTCTTCCCACTTCCAAAACAAAATCTAATTTGTGAACTAACATCCATCCATCTACATTAATAGTTAATTTTTCAGTTCTCCATAATAATCAAAACTAAAACTAAATCGAAGCCAAATATCGCCAAAATTGTCTAAAAACTATCTGTAATTTTTAAATTTTTGTGACGCTCTATTTCCTTTCGATAATTCACCACAGGAGAGCATTCGTTAGGCGATTCAAAGATTCTTGCACCTTCAGGGATAAAAAAATTCATCCCAATTCGAAAGAGTTGGGATTTTTTTTGCATTAATTTTTTGTGAACTCAAAACAAAACTTTTGAAAAATTGTTTTTTTTGCAGAAATTTTCGGGATTAATTGATGAAATTTTCCAGACCAAAAGCTTACTACTCAATGAACAAAGACATTTACAAAGACAAAGATAAAAATGCCATCCGAATATCAGAATTTGTCAGCTATGAAGGAGAAACAAAATTCACGAATATTGCAGCAAAATTTGTAATAAAAGGCAAAGAAACTTACTTTGTTGAGGGCAAAAAGTTTGTAGTTAAACAAGGGGAATATATCATTGGAAATAATGAGCAAATTTCAGAAGTAAGCATAGCTGAAAATACGCAAGGACTTTGTATGGATGTTTCAAATGAGATAATTACAGAGGTTTTATCTAATCATTTCGAAAATCCTGACTTGAATGAATTTCTTTTAACGGATAAGTTTTTAATCAATAAATACAATTCTCAAAACACCAATTTAGGACATAAATTAAGTCAATTATCGAGCAATTTATTTCCTACACAAAAAGAGGATTTATTGAGCAATGAGTTTTTTTATTGTATTGGTGAAAGTATCATTCACGACCAATCTTTAATTTTTGAACAATATTCGATAGTTGAATTACAAAAAACAAGTCGTAAATGAAGAAGTTTTTCGCAACCTTTTACAAGCAAAGGATTACATAAACAATATGTATTTGAAACCAATTAATTTGGAGGATTTGACAAAAATTGCTCTTATTTCAAAGTATGCTTTTATTCGCTTATTTAAAACTACTTTTGGAGTGACACCTTACCATTATATTTTACAGAAGAGACTGTTTTTTGCAAAGAATGAACTCCTAAAAGGTGAAAAAGTCTCTGATGTGGCATTAATTGCAGGATTTGCAGATACGCCAACATTTAGTAAAGCCTTTAAAGGTTATTTTGGAGTTTCACCTGTATCTATTTTAAAATAAGCAATTTTTGACAACTAAAAAAGAATAAAGCTTGCTCATCTTTGTAAAATAAAACAAAGTTTATGAGAATTCTATTTGTACTAATCTTTTTTGTTTCAACAACAAGCATCGGGCAACAATTGACACGTAAAGCTGCACTCGGCGCTCAAGTTGAAGCGGCAGAATCTGGCGTAAGAATCACCAAAGTTATTGAAGGAACAGCATTACAACTCAAATGCAGAGAAGGCGATATTATCCGTGAAATAAATAAATTAGAAACGAGGGATTATCCATCTCTTGCCAAAATTATTTCTGAAAATAGAGTTGGCGATCAAGCTGAAATTCTTGTTGACAGAAATGGCAAAATTATCAAGTTAACTGGAAAGTTTTCGGGTAAAACACTTGAAAAATCAGAATTTTCAGAAGTTATTTATGATCAAACCCCTTTTAAACAAGGTTTTTTGCGAGTAATAATCAATAAACCTAAAAGGGATGGGAAATTACCAGCTATGCTTTTTATTCCAGGTTATACTTGCTCTTCCATTGATAATTTAACCGATAATCACCCTTACAAAAGAATTATCGACGCCTATGTTAAGGCTGGTTTCCTTACCTTACGAATTGAAAAAAGTGGACTTGGTGATAGTTACAATACTCCTTCTTGCGAATCCTGTGATTTAAAAGATGAAATAGAGAATTTTGAACAAGGCTTAAAAAAATTGAAGTCGCTCCCCTACGTAGATACAAGCAAAATAATTATTGTTGGTCATTCAATGGGAGGAATTGTTGCACCAGCTTTGAGCGCTAAACATTTAGTAGCGGGTGTTGTGGTATATGGAACAACTGCAAAGTCATGGTTTGAATACCAAATTGAAATGTATCGTGTTCAAAATCTACTCTCAGGTTTAGATCCATTGGAATATGAAAAATCAATTACGGAACAATATGATTTAAATTATCGGTTTTTTGTAAAAAAGGAAAAATTAGAAGATTTAGCTAAGAACCCAGCAAACGATTCAATCTTAAAACAGCAATGGATGTATGATGGCGCTGGTAAGATTTATGGAAGGAATGCTGAATATTGGAGGCAAATACAAGACGTAAACCACTTGGAAAATTGGAAAAACACAAAAGCGAAAGTTTTAGTTCAATTTGGAGAATCAGATTTCCAAGCATTTTCTAAAGCAGACCATGAGCAAATTGTGAGGACAGTCAACTATTTCAATCCAGGAAATGCGATTTTGCAAACTTTCCCGATGACAGACCATTATTTTGCTAAATCAGGAACAATGCAAGAGGCCTTCGACAAATTTAATCAACAAAAAATAGTACAATTATTCAACGAATATAATGTTGATCTTGGAAATTCTGCTGTTGAATGGAGTTTGAAAGTTATTAACTAAAAATAAATAAAATGCACACAAACATTAACAGAATCTTATATATAGGGTTTATAGCAATTGGAACATATTACACCTTTTTCACCAGAAATTACATGGATGCTGCAGGAGCATTTGGAATAGGTCTTGCCTTTGACCCATTCAACCCTAATGTGAAAAGGACGGATAGACCAATGTGGCAAAAAAATGTGTTATTTACACATTTGGCAATAACAGCAGCATTATTTGGTTTTGGAATCGGATTAAATAATAAATAAAATAAAAAAGAATATGAAAAAAACTATTTTACTTTTGAGCTTTTTTGCCGTGTTTTTTGGCGAAGCACAACAAGCACTTCTGTGGAAAATAACACCAAAAGAGGGGAAATCGTCTTCCTATATATTTGGAACGATGCATGCAACATGTAGCGATTCTGTAGCAGAAAATGTAGTGAATGCATTGAAGGAAACAAAACAACTTTGTCTAGAACTTGATATGGATAATCCAAATTTGCAAGCGGAAATGATCAATGAAGCAAGTATGAAAGACAATGCAAAAATTTCTTCACTTGTTGATAAGGAAGATGCAAAAATTTTGAATGATTATTTTACGAAGAATCTCGGCTTTCCTTTACTAGCAATAGAAAATCTAAAACCCTTTTTTATTTCATCGATGTTTATTCAAAAACTCTTAGATTGTGAGGTGAAATCTATTGAAGCTTTGCTTGTTAAATTAAGTTTAGAACAAGAAAAACCGATAATTGGTCTTGAAAGCATCAAGTATCAAATGGAAATTTTTGACAAAATACCCTATGAATTCCAAGCACAAGAATTGCTAAAATCAATAAAAAATGACTTTAAAGAGGATAAACTTGAATTTGATAAATTAAGTATTCTATACAAAAACGGAGATATTGAGGGAATGATGCAATTAAATGAAAGCTCGAATAATTCTATGACAAAAAAGTATGGGCATATTATTTTGGATGAGAGAAATTTCACTTGGATCAAAACAATCAAGGAAATTACAAGCGAAACTCCAACATTTTTTGGAGTTGGAGCATTACATTTGCCAGGCAAAAACGGAGTTTTACAACTGCTAAAAGACAATGGCTTTAAGGTAGAAGTGGTGAAATAAATTCAGAACAATTATTCAAGCACCTATTTTGGAACTGATGAAAGGTACAAAATCCTTGAGAGAAAACGTGAATCAAAAATTTTATTTAGATACCACAGAGACAAAACAAAATTATTATATATTTACATCAAATTATAATTAATAAACCTATGAAAAAGACACTTTTAATTTTTACAGGAGCACTTTTTTTGCTTGCTTCCTGCGGTTCTCCAAGTTCCTCTGAAACATCAAATGCAGATGAAGAAGTTGATCTTGATAACCTTTCCTTTTGCGATTGTAAAAACAATCAATTTGATATAAAAGGTGAAATAATGCGAGAAAAAGATCCAGAAGCAAAAAAGGATTTGGAAGCTGAGTTAGCTATTTTTGATGACAAATGTAAAAAATACGCATTAAAAGAAGGAGCAACAGAACAAGAAAGAATTGATTACCAATTAGATTGGAACAAAAAAGCTGCGGAATGCAGGTAATACCAAGTACATTTATATTTTAGTCCGAAATAATGTTCGTATTATGCCGTCATAGTTAATAAATCGTTCAACTTATTGGACTAAATTATAAACATGAACGGGTATAATAAAAAGTTTGTAAATTTAATCCCATTTCGAAAGATTTGGGATTTTTCATTTTATTCCTACTTTGTCAACATTGAAAATTTAAAAAAAAGACGAAGACTTGCAATTGACGGATATCTTTTGCTTATCTTCGTCCTGACAATC
>JBIKSI010000170.1:0-6093 GCA_044348665.1 Crocinitomicaceae bacterium | reverse complement strand
TAACGGATAGAATCAAAGATGAGGTTTTAAGTAGAATCAATAATGGTGATGAGGTTAAGTTCCTAGATGCAAAGATTGATTTCTTTGGTGAATTGGTAAGTGATAGAGTTGTTAAAATTCATGATGACATCAACCCAAACCAGATTTATGTTACGGAAAGCTATTTGTTTGAAAAGGCTAGATAATACTGAATTTTCATCAAGGCATGGAGGTGGGGGTGGTCATGGAACCAAAACATAAACAGCATTTATACCGTTACCTACCATATATAGAAGCCCGTTGAGGTCCAGATGAGGTCCTTTTATTATATAAACTTAATATTTTTTCAATTCCATTAAAATTGCCTTGGCTCCACCGCAAAAAGTTCTTAAAAAAATTTTTTAGGAAAAAATTGACTGTGATTTTTGGTCTTCTATGGTGGGTAAGATATTTATTAATAAACGAAATCATGACACCAGAACAAGTACTAACTACTAAGATAAACATTGCACAAGAGCAACTAACGATTGCTGATAATGACCAAGAAAAGAAGAATATATCAACTAGGATTCAGAAACTAAAGTTGGAACGAGAGATAGCAATTATTCGCAGAAAGATAGAACAGTTAAGTTAGTCTTTTAATTCCAAATCTTTTAATAATTCTGAGGGTGAAATCTTTAGGGCATTAGCAATTTTTAAAAACAAATTTAGGGTCAATCCTTGTTCATTATTAAATAATTTTCTGATTGCTTTTTCATCACACTTACAAGCCTTGGCGAACTGTAATTTATTACCATCAAATTGCTTAATAAACAGCTTGAAAATTCTGTTTATCAATTCATTTTTAATATCTTCCAGTTGATTTTGCATTCAAGATGCAAAGAACGAACTTCAATAGATTATATAAAATTTAATTGCACGGACTTAAGTCCGAATTATTTTTTATATATTTGCTTTTAATGTTAATAGTAAAAAATCAACTTTGCCATTTACCATGTTTATATTAAAGTAATAAAAATTACATTATGAATAAAATAACATTTTTTGTTTGTCTATTTTTTATTTTCCTAAATAAAATTGGGCAAACCCAAAATTTAAATAAGGTTTTCAAAAATCTAGAAAAAGGAAATCTAGAAGAAGCAATTATTGAACTAAAAAAAGTTGATTCAAAAGAAAAGTATTCTAAAAAAGAACTGCTTCTTATTCAAATAGGAACTTGTATAGTCTTAAGTAATGAAAATAGTTCAAACTTTAGACCTTATGAAGCAAATACGATTTTCAAATCATTGAAAATGAATAGTGATGAGCAATATGAGGTTGATGAATTTTTGCAAAAATATCAATTTGATACACATCATAAAATTCCAGCTATAATATCCAATGGGATTTTTGTTCATGCAAAAAAAATAAATACAGAAAGTTCCTATGATTCAGTTCTAGCTGTTTGTTATCCTTGTATTGAGCATCAAGATTTATTAAAGCTGAAAGCTGAAGCTGCTTACGTTGAATGCATGAAGAAACAAACAATTGAAGCATATAAATATTTTATAACTAAATACCCAAATTCAGAGCATATTGATGAAGTAAAAAAACTTTTAAATAAAAAAGCGTTTGATGACGCAAGGAGTAAAATGACTGTTGAAGCGATGAGTGAATATCTTAGAAATTTTTCAAATTCTGAATTTTTATATGAAGCAATTATCTTAAGAGATTCTTTAAGATTGCCAAAAAATAGAAATTACAATTCACTAAAAGATTATTCAGAAAAATACCCTAATTCAAAATTTACACCAGAAATAATTAATGATTTATCTAATTTCCTTTACAAGGATGCGATAGAAAAAAATTCACTTGAATTATTCAAGGAATTTATCAAAACATACCCAGATGATTTAAGAGTTAAT
This sequence comes from Crocinitomicaceae bacterium, assembly GCA_044348665.1. GTDB lineage: Bacteria > Bacteroidota > Bacteroidia > Flavobacteriales_D > Crocinitomicaceae > M2408. The sequence continues at coordinate 4,210 of JBIKSI010000170.1, read as the reverse complement.
GAAATAAAAACTAAATCATCTAATATCCTCTATAATAATGCCTTAGAACGAAATTCAATTGATTTATTACTAGAATTTATAAATACTTACCCAAATGATTTAAGAGTTAATGAAATAAAAACCAAATTTCAACCAGCACCATTTTTATTAAAAAATGGAAAATGGATTCTTGTGAATTCATTAACTCTTAACCCATTAAATAATGATACTTATGAAAATCTAGATTTTTTTAAGGAAGGATTGGCTAGAGCAAAAAAAGATGGGAAGTATGGTTTTATTGATATTAAAGGGAATGTAATAATTCCATTTATTTATGAATTTGCTCATAATTTTGAAGGAGGAGTAGCACAAGTTGTTCAAATAATAAATAATAAAGATTTAAGAGGCTATATTAATAAAACAGGAAAAATAGTGATTCCAATGAAATTTCAGGGTGGAATTAGGCCTCTTAATAAAAATAAAGGACTCGTTTACGCCAAGGAATATGAAGTTGACAATCCAGTTATTATTAATTTAAAAAACTATCAAATATTATCCATGTCAAGTTATGAAAAATGTGGAGGCGAAAGTGAAGGACTAATAGCTGTTAGTAAAAATGGCAAATGGGGTTTTATTGATGAAAAAGGTGATTTGGTTATACCTCTTATATATAGTAACGTTTCACTTTTTCAAGAAGAACTAGCTGCGGTTGAAAGGAACGGGAAATGGCACTTTATTGATAAAACTGGAAGTGAAATTATTTCTGAAGCTAGTAAATATAATAGTTTGTGTGGAAATTGTTTTAATGGGGGATTAGCTTTAATTGAAAGAGATAGTAAATTTGGTTTCATAGATAAAAGAGGAGCAGTAAAAGTCGCCATTGAATACGATGTAGCACTTGGTTTTTATGAAGGAGTTGCACCTGTTAAAAAAAATAAAAAATGGGGTATAGTTAATTCTAATGGTGAAGAAATAACAACTTTTAGTTATGATGATGCAAATGAATTCTACCGAGGATTTTCAAGAGTTCGAAAAAATGAAAAATATGGTTTAATAGACAATAAGGGTATTGAAGTTTTTTCAATAATTTATGATGACATAAAAGTATTTAGAAAAAATTTAGCTGCTGTAAAAATAAATGAAAAATGGGGGTTTGCAGATAGAAGTGGAAAAATGATTACTCAAATTATTTATGATGAAATTGAATATTGTTATGATGAATTCGCACTAGTAAAAATTAATGAAACCTCCTTCTATGTTAATTTTAATGGAAATGAATTAAGAGAAAAATAGAGCATAATTATATTTATAGATTGATACAGTTTGATAATTTAAAATTTTAATAAATGGAAAACAAAATTACCAAGTTAAATGAATTAGGAATTCTCCTTAAAAATGGTACTATAAATCAAGAAGAATTTGAAAAATTAAAAAAAGAAATTTTATTATCTAGCGAGCAAAAAAAAATCCCTAATCAAAACCATAATAACAAAAGCGACAATAATCAAAACACAAATCAGAATAAAGAATCTAATTATAATCCTAATAAACAAAAAATTTATTTAAGAACTTTTAATGATGGTAATGGAAATATAATTAAAAAACCAAACATTGAATACATAGATTTTAAAAACATTTCAAAAGAAGAAAGAAGATTGTTAAAAGAGTTTATTTCTCAAAAACAAATTTACGCTTCATCAGACATGACCAAAGATGAAGTTGAAATTGGGAATAAGTTATTCACCTCGAGTGAAATAGCTGAATTAAATTCACAAAGAGGAGGGTTTAATTATGCTTTTGCATCATTTTTAAGTTTATTGACAGCTTCAGCATCATTGTATTTTATTTTAATGAGTCCGTGTATGATATATATTGGAGCTGGTTCTGGAGGTATAGCATCACTAGTTATTGCTTTTACAACTATAACTAAACCAGATGCAACCAAATTAGATAAATTAGTTTGTTTTTTCTCAATCTTGCTGATAATAATAGCGTTTATCGTTTTCAAATCAACATGGTGGGGCAAAGATTAATAAAAAATACAAGTATTGAAGAAAGTTATATTCTTCTCAATAAAATGATTTTGATTTTCATCATTTTATTTTTTGCGTACATAACTTTTTTTCATTTTTTTGGCTTTGGCTTCACTTGTCAAAATGACATTAAACCTTGTAAAAGTTGCGGTCTAACAAGAGGTTTAGCTCAGTGTATTAGGTTTGATTTCACTAAAGCACAGTCTTTCAATAGTCATTCAGTCCCTACTTTTTTGTTTTTTTGTTTTCAATTTATTTCTAGAATTCTATTATTAGTTTTTTATAAATTAAAGCAAAATACTCAGACTAAAAACTTTCTAGTATTAGATGCTTTCTTTACAATATCATGTTTATTAATTTACATTCTTTTTTATGGATAAAATCGACAAACTTAAACAAATCAAGCAATTGTTTGATGATGGAACAATAAATGAGCAAGAATTTAATCAAATGAAATTAGAAATAATTGGAACAGATTCTAATTCATCAAACGTATTTTCGGAAAAAATAAGTAACGAAGAAAAGCCTACAATTAATGAATCAAAGTCTAAGTTTGATAAAAAATCTTATGATGAAATAATTGCAAAGTTCAAAAAGGAATCGACATTAATAAATGGAATTTATGTCACCGAGGATGAAAATTTGGTGAAATATTTAAAGTTTATTGACCGTGTTTCTGGAAAATCAATGTGGGGAGGAATTTTTAAAAAGTTAGGAATTGGTAATGCAGAAATTGAAATAGTTCAAAATGCTAAAGATTTAGATGCAGAAGTAATATTAATAACTGAATATTCAACTTTTTGGGGGGTAAAACTAAATGGTAAAGCATATAAAAGGATGCCTCTGGTTGAAAATAACTCTAAAATAGTTTCAAAGCCACAAATTGAAAACAAGTTTGAAAGCAAAGTTGAAAACAAAAATAATTATAGTGTTTTTATTGTTTATATATCAGTTTTTTTGGCTGTTGGAGGGTACATTTATAAGCAATATTATTACCCAACAAAAAATGAAGAAGTAATTGAAACACTTCGACCTGGGGAAATGTTGCCATCTTCAGAGTCACAAGGACCTCGACCAAGTGATATGGGTTATAAACCTAAAACCAATGAAGCTGAATCTTCTAATTCAGATTCTTATTCATATGGAGATGATGGAAGACTTTATGAAAGCAACGCATGCGGTCTATGTAATGGAACAGGCATTGAAAAAAATAAAGGTACATTATCAGACGAATACGGTCGTACATGTCCAATGTGTGATGGGAGAGGAGTTAAAAGTTATTAGCAAATTGAAATGATGTTTTAAAAAATATAAAAATGAATGAATTAAGTTATAGAAAAAGTAAAAAAAATAATCGAAAGTTATTAAGACTTACATTAATTATTTCAGTGCTAGGAATAATATTATTTTCTTCTTACCAATTTTATTTTAAAGAATATTGGAATCAAAAAAATCAAAATGGTATTTTAAATGATACTTACTCAAACACGAAGTTATATAAATTAGATACAGTTTACAATAATGTAAAAATTAATAATTTCATTTGTACAATAAAAATTGTTAAAGAAAAATTTGATGAAAACCAAAATAGATATAAAGAAGAATCAGAGGAAAATTGGTGGCTAAATGAAGCTCCAACTTTAATTGTTATATATGATAATTCTAATAATAAAATTATCTATAACAAGAAATTTGAAGAAGTAGGTACGAAAGTTACTATTTCAAAACAATCTGATGATTTTTCAAAAAATGGAAATCTTTATCTACATTTAATAAGTTCTGGAGGTGGGTCTGGATTTACTGCTTGGACATATCGTTTTATTTCAAATAATAATAAAATTGAGTTACAAGAATTGTTTGAGTCAAATGAGTTAACTTCCATATTTTTTAATCAAAACGAGAAAGAAGCGTTTTTAATTCAAGGAGATTGGGAGGTATCTGAGGGTCATTTTGGTACTCATAAACAACAAATTACTGTTTATCAATTAACAACAAATAATTTTACAAAACAATTTGTTGGCAATACCGAAAACTCTTATGAAATGTCAAATGAAATAATTAATAATATCGCAAAAAATGAACAATTGTTAAAATTTGACACTAATAAAAAATTTGTAAATTTCAACAATTGGGAAGGTAAATTTGAAAATATAGTAAACATAAAAAGTAATAAAGATATTTCTATATGCAATGAATAT
>JBIKSI010000173.1:0-5882 GCA_044348665.1 Crocinitomicaceae bacterium | reverse complement strand
TGACAAGTCAAATGGAAAGATTTCACTTTCAGGAGGGGCTGTTTGCTCTTTAAATCAAGAGACATTTGATGCATTGAAGATAGAAATAACAAAGTATAGAAACGAAATAATTAAATAAATACGATGAAAAAATTTGCAACAATTATAGCGGTTTTGACTCTTTGTGTATCACTTAATAGTTTAATTGCACAATGTCCAGTTCCTGAAAAAATTGTGAAGTACAACCCAAAAGACAAATCTGCTTTCGGAGTATGTTCACAATCTAAATCTGGAGCATTAAAATCAGGAGAGCCTTATGAAATGGCATTTATTGCTCAAGGTGCAACGGATTTTAAAATTTCAGCAGCACTTCAAGATGCCACAGCAGGAACTTTAGTTGTTGAATTGTATGAAATGGTTACTGAAAAAGACGCACAAGGAAATTATAAAAAAGTGAAAAATGTTATCGCTTCAGTAGCCCAAAATGAAGTGATAGAGTTAACAACGGATAAAACTAGGAAGTTAATGATAAGTGTTACTCTTGAAGGTGGAAGCACGAAGCCCCAATGTATTGGTGTATTAATTTTAGATAAAAAAACAACTAAAATAGGTTTATAAATAATTTAATTCTAACGAAGCCTCCTATGAGGCTTTTTTTTGATTTCAATAATTCATGAAAGGAGTATTAGCGTCTTTTTTTATTTTTATATCTTGCTGGACATTTACACAATGTAATACGCAGGAGTTGATAAAAAATGCAAGTAAGGTAAAAAGCGATTATGGAGTTAATTCACAATCCAAAACGGGAATGTTACTCTCTAAAAAAGATTATGAAATGTCTTTTATTGCGCAGAAAAATATGGATTACAGAATCTCTTGTGGAACTGTTAGTACCGATGATGGAAAAGTATTTTTTGAAATTTACGAAATGGTTACCCAAAAAGATGCTCAAGGGAATTACAAAAAGGTTAAAAATATACTTTTTGAATCCAAAGATTTTGAAAATAATACGATTGAATTTACCACAGATCAACTCCGTAAATTACTAATCAAGGTGCATTATGATAACGGAAAAAGTAAAATTCCAGAATGTATTGGAGTATTAATTGAAGATAAAAAAACGATAAAAATTGGTTTATAATATTTTGTAACAATTCCAATCAAATCACGTTATAAAATTGTATTATGAACACACAAGAACAAATTGTTGAAAAGATATTGAATGCGAATTCAATTGTAATTACATCTCATAAATCACCAGATGGAGACTCCATTGGAAGTAGTATGGCTTTGTTTCAATTTTGCAAGAAGTTAAATAAAACCGCAATCGTTTGTCATCCGGATCCTGCTCCCAAATTTCTAAATTGGGTGGAAGATGTTGACTCAATAATGAATTTTGAAGAACACAAAGATGAAGTATTAAGTGTCATTTCTAAAGCAGATTTGATTTTTTCTCTTGATTATAATGAGCCAACAAGAATGGGAAGTGAAATGGCAGCATTATTGGAAAATGCAAGCGCTTTTAAGATTATGATTGACCATCATTTGCATCCTTCCGGATTTGCAGATATCAATTGGAGTGACACAAGTTCTTGTTCCACTTGTCAGCTCATTTTTGAATTAATTGAGTTTTCTCAGTATGGGAATTTGTTGGATGAAAAAGTTGGAACACCTATTTATCTCGGAATTATGACTGATACAGGTTCTTTTCGCTATAACTCCGTAAAGCCAAAAACGCACCAATATGCAGCGAAATTACTGGAAGCAGGCGTAAAACAAGATGTGATTCATGAACAAGTATTTGACGTAAATACTCCTGAGAAATTGATTCTTCGTGGTTTTGCTTCCTCTGAAAGACTTGTTATTCTTGAAAATTTACCAGTTGCATATATTTCTTTGTCTTACGAAGATTTCAAGCGATTTAAACATGAAAAAGGTGACACAGAAGGACTTGTTAATATTGCTCTTTCAATTCAAGGTGTCAAAATTGCTGCTTTTTTCTCCGAAAATGAAAATGAAGTGAAGATTTCTTTTAGATCAAAAGGTTACGATAATCCTGTAAATATTTTAGCAAGAGATCATTTTTCAGGGGGAGGACATGCAAATGCAGCTGGAGGAAAATCAGAAGAAAATCTTGAAAATACGATCAAAAAATTCTTAGAATTAATTCCAAATTATGTTTAAGTTCCCAAAATTATACTTAAGTTTTATTTTAATTAATTTATTTCTTTTTCATTCTTGCAAAAATGAAGAGGAAAAAGTTGATGAAGTAGTTTGGACTACCGAAAAGTCTACTGAAATGAATAAAAATTTCGCTTTGGAAGAGGAATTGGACATAAAAATGTACTTGGAAAATAGAAAGACTTGGAAAACAATCAAGACAGGGACAGGACTGAGGTATTATATTTATGAAAATGGAACTGGAGAAAAAGCGGTAAGTGGAAAAAATGCTGAAGTAACATTCTCAATTTCATTGTTAGATGGTCGATTGTGTTATAAAACTGACTCTTTAGAAACTGAAATTTTTGAAATTGATAAAAGTGAAATTGAAACTGGTGTGCAGGAAGGAATAAAAAAAATGCGGGTGGGGGATAAAGCTAAATTAATCATTCCAAGTCATTTAGGTCATGGTTTGGTTGGTGATATGGACAAAATTCCACCACTTTCAGTTTTAGTAATAGATATTCACCTAATAAGCTTAAAATAAGATGTTTAAAATAACAACAATTTCTTTTTTATTAGTTTTAATACTTTTTTCATGTAAACCAGAAGGTGTAAGTAATGAAAATAAAGAAGATAAAATAGAGAATAATAAACCTACGGAGGCAGACAAAGAGGAAATCAAGAAGCTCAGCCTAAAGCCTTTAAAACCAGTTGCAAAGAATAAAATTGATAATGGAATTAAAATCACTTATTTTATTAAAGGAGAAGGTTCGTTTTTGAAAGATGGAGAGGTTGCACAAATTAATTATGAAGTGCTCTTGGACGATGGAACATTTGTTGATGGAAACAAACTATTAAGTAAAGAATGGCTTCCATTTATGGTGGGATATGGGATGCAAACGCCTGGTTGGGATATTGCATTTAGACAATTAAAAGTAGGTGATTTTGTGGAGATATTTTTACCAAGTAATATGGCCCGTGGAAAAATAGGGATAAAAGGATTGATTCCACCAAATGCTAATAACCGAATTCGAGTAAAAATTATTGGAAAACTTAAACCTACTAGAATCGTTGATGGCACAAAAGTGTGGGTGCTAGAGGAAAATGAATTAGAGAAAAAATTAGCGAACGAAGAAAATGAAATTGATTTTCATTACATGGTTGGTACACAGTCTAATCCTAAATACGATATTAGTTACCGAAGAAATCAGCCCTATAATTTTAAATTTTCAGACTTTGGAATTGTAAAAGGATTAAAAAAAGCGTTAATAAATGCTAAAAAATCAGATAAAATATGGGTTCTTATTCCTCCATCCGAAGCTTATGGAGATAAGGGTTTACAAGACTTGATTAAACCTTATGAACATGTTTTTTATGATATCTTTATCATGGATGTTCGATGATATTTAAGAAATATTCATTATATTTGCATGTCTGCTCAATTACGGGATGTAGCTTAGTCCGGTAAAGTGCGCGTCTGGGGGGCGCGAGATCGGAGGTTCGAATCCTCTCATCCCGACAAATTAATGTAAAAAAAAACATATGAAGAAAATTATTTTAGGATTATCCTTGTTATGTCAAGCAACTATTTTTGGACAAATCGCCATCGATACAATTGATTCTAAACAAGGCAGAATGATAATTTATTCTGATCGCACATGGGAATTGGAATCAGATATTGGTTTTGATGGTATCATGAACACTGCGATTTATGAAAAATTCAGTAAAGATACATCCTTAAATTTTGTTCAAACTTGGGATAATGAAGCTTGTTTTACTTCAGATAGAGTAAATGATCTTTCAAAATTAAAAGACACCGTGTGGTTGTGTGTTGGCGATAGTACCCATTCAAAATTTGTAATGCCGTTTGATGGTTACATTACTTCAAGATATGGATTTAGAAAAGGAAGATACCACAATGGAATTGATATTAATTTAGAAACTGGTGATACTGTAAGAGCATGTTGGTCAGGAAAAGTTCGCTATTCAAAATGGAATGAAGGTGGTTTTGGTAACCTTGTGATTTTGAGACACTATAATGGATTGGAGACTTTTTATGCACATTTAAGTAAATTATTAGTTGCTCCAAATTCAGATGTTAAAGCAGGTGATGTAATTGGTCTTGGTGGAAATACTGGAAAATCAAGAGGTTCTCATTTACATTTTGAAGTACGTTTTTATGACGCACCTTTGAATCCAGAAGAAATAATTGATTTAGCAGCTAAAAATGTAAAAGATCAAAATTTATTTGTTCACAAAGGTATTTTCAGACCAGGTGCAAAACCGTCTGATTATTACAACAATGGTCATGATCATGGGGCAGAAGTAGCAATGGTTACAAAACCTACAACTACTACGGCAAAAAAATATTACAAAGTTAAATCTGGTGATACTTTAGGACAAATAGCTTCAAAAAACCATACGACAATTTCAAAAATTTGTCAACTGAATGGAATTAGACAAACAACAACTCTTCAAATTGGAAGATCGTTGAGAGTGAAGTAAAAGAAATTTATATATATATGATTTGAAGGTTCTGTGTTTTGCAGAACCTTTTTTTTGTCTTTTTTTTAAAAATATTTGCATTACCTAAAAATATATCGTAATATTGCAATGTATTTATATTACAATGGGAATCACAAAAACGGAATTTTACACAGATGAGCAGAATCAACTAGCAATTTTGCTTAAAGCATTGGCTCATCCTGCAAGATTGGCAATTATTGATCACATTCTAAAAGTCAATAGTTGTATTTGCAATGATTTGGTAAACGAAATCCAATTAGCTCAACCAACAATTTCTCAGCATTTAAAAGAATTAAAAAATGCAGGTTTAATAAAAGGAAATGTGGAAGGAGCTTCCGTTTGTTATTGCATAGACGAAGAAGTCTTGCAAAAAGTTAAAAATTATTTTTTCGGAATTTCTACCAATTTAGATAATAGAAACAAACAATGTTGTTAAACAAATAAAAAAAGATCATGAACTTATCGGAAGTTAAAGAAGTATTGAAAAATTTAGAAGCAGTTATTTTCCAATTGCCAAATAACAAAGGATTTGTTCCAGAACATTTCCATATTACAGAAGTTGGATTAATTACCAAAAATTTCATTGACTGCGGCGGAACAGTGCGAGAAGAAAAAGTTATTAATTTCCAACTGTGGGAAGCAGCCGACTATGAACATCGCTTAGCTCCAAGTAAATTATTGGCAATAATTGAGAAATCTGAAGAAATTTTCAAATTCAAAGATTTAGAAATTGAAGTAGAATATCAAAGTGATACAATTGGAAAATATGGATTAAACTTCAATGGAATGTTTTTTCAACTGACGAATAAAACTACAGCTTGCTTAGCACAGGATGCATGTGGGATTCCAGCTGCAAAACAAAAAATTAAACTTTCAGAAATAGGAGGGTATTCTACTGCTTCCTGCACTCCAGGTGGTGGATGTTGCTAAAAATAAATTAATGGACTTTTGGATTATATGATTATTTGACTGAAAGTTTGTTAGTTAAAAATTTAACTTAGTATAAAGATGAATCAAAAGATTAAAAATTATACAGATGAATTAACTCAGGAATTTGATTCAATTCCAGTAGTGCGAAAAAAAATGCTTGAAAAGATATCAGCCTATATCACAGCAAAAATTTCAGAGAATAAAGAAATTAATTTAATGTACGTTTGCACCCATAATTCTCGGAGGAGTCATTTTGGACAAATTTGGGCGAATGTTGCTGCTAT
>JBIKSI010000039.1:0-24697 GCA_044348665.1 Crocinitomicaceae bacterium | reverse complement strand
CTGTTTGATTTGGCAATACAACTGCATTTAAAACATGCACTACTCCGTTGTCCGCTTGAAGATTAGTTGCAGTAACTTCTGCTTGATTAATGAAAACATTTGGACCGTCTAAAGTTACTTTCAATGTATTAGCTGTGTTTAGAGGCGTTGCAATTTGACCATTAGTTAAAGAACCTGCTACTACTTCAGCGCCTAAAACATGGTACAATAAGATATTAGCAAGATCTGGTGAAGCCAATAGTTCTCCTGCAGTAATGCCAAGAGATGTTAAAGCAGCTGTAAATGCATCATTTGTTGGTGCGAAAACTGTCAATTGTGAAAAAGGATTTGTCAAAGCAGGAAGCAAACGTGCCTCAACTACAGCTGCAACTAAAGTTGTGTGATCTGGCGAACCTAAAGCAATGTCAGCAACTGTTTGATTTGGCAATACAACTGCATTTAAAACATGCACTACTCCGTTGTCCGCTTGAAGATTAGTTGCAGTAACTTCTGCTTGATTAATGAAAACATTTGGACCGTCTAAAGTTACTTTCAATGTGTTTGCTGTGTTTAATGGCGTTGCAATTTGACCATTTGTCAAAGAACCTGCTACTACTTCAGCTCCCAAAACATGGTACAATAAGATATTAGCAAGATCTGGTGAAGCTAATAATTCTCCTGCAGTAATGCCTAGAGATGTTAAAGCAGCTGTAAATGCATCATTTGTTGGTGCGAAAACTGTCAATTGTGAAAAAGGATTTGTCAAAGCAGGGAGCAAACGTGCCTCAACTACAGCTGCAACTAAAGTTGTGTGATCTGGCGAACCTAAAGCAATATCAGCTACTGTTTGATTTGGTAATACAACTGCATTCAAAACATGCACTACTCCGTTGTCCGCTTGTAAGTCAGCTGTGGTAACTTGTGCTTGATTAATGAAAACGCTTGCGCCATCTATAGTTACTTTCAATGTATTAGCCGTGTTTAGAGGCGTTGCAATTTGACCATTAGTTAAAGAACCTGAAACTACTTCAGCTCCTAAAACGTGGTATAATAAAATATTAGTTAAATCTGGATTTGCAAGCACACCATCAATATCAGTTCCTAGAGCAGTTGCAAATGCAGTGAAAGCTGCGTCATCAGGAGCAAAAACGGTTAAAGTTCCAGCAAGGTCTTGAAGAGCACCTGTCAATCCTTCTTGAATTAATGCAGCTTCTAAATAAGTGTGATTCGGACTCGGTGCAATTACATCGTCAAAAACGTTTGTTTGTGCAGAAAGACCAAATGAAAAAAATAACATCAGTACCGAAACAGATACAGATTTTAAATTTAGAGAGATTATTTTTCTTTTCATATCGTTTTGTTTAATTTATTTATTAAAAGATTAAACAAAACAGGTGGGAAAATGTTTTTGACGTGGTAAATTAAATCGATATACTTTTTAGAAAATCATATTTTTAGCTAGGTTTTCTTTGAATATTATGACCTAACATTTATTAAGTTAAATTTTTTTGAATAAAATTAGAAGCTCTTTTGTTTTAATTAAAAACAGCTATTTTTGTAAAAACTAAAAACTATGAAAAAAACTATTTTTCTAACAATACTATTAAATATTCCCACCTTATTTTTTTCACAAAAAACAGAAATGATTTTTTTAGATGGCGATTTTAATCCGACCAAAAAGAAAGTTTTAATCGAGTATTATCGTAAGGTTATAAAAACAGATTCAGGTTATTATGTTAGAGACTTTTTTATGAATGATCAACTTCAAATGTCTGGACTTTTTTCTGACAAGGAATTAAAAATATATAATGGATGTTTTAAATGGTATTTAGAGGATGGTACTAAAAGTAAAGAAGCTAAATTTGTTGATGATTTATACCAAGGAAAGGTGTTTAATTACCACAAAAATGGAAAAATAAAGTCAAGCGAAATGTTTATTGATGGGAAAAATCATGGTAGAAGTGTATTTTATTATAATGATGGCTTAGAGGAGACAAAATATGATAATAAAGATGACAAAATTGTTGGTGAGTATATTTCTTATTTCCCAAATAGTAAGGTGTATGCAAAGGCACAATTTGTGAATGGAAATGTTGTTGGAAAGGCACAAAGGTATTATCAAAATGAATATATCCTTACTGATATTGAAATTGATAACCAAGGAAATGGTATTGGTATTCATTATAATGAAGATGGTACAATCAAGGAAAAAGTTTATTTTGTCGGTGGATTTAGAAGAGACGCAAGTGTTGTTGAAAATGAAAAGAAATCAAAAAATGAGGATGTATTTAGATTCAACGATGTTACTAATTTCTTCTTTGAGGAGTTTTTTTATTATGATACTGATAGAGTTTTTTTTGAAATCCCAACTAAAGATGCTGAGTTTAAAGGTGGCTCCTATGAAATGCAGAAATGGATTGCAAATAACGTTAGGTATCCCCAAAAGGCCATAGACAATAATGTTAGCAACAAAGTGTACGTTAGTTTTATCGTTGAAGCAAATGGGAGTATTTCAACCATTAACATTGAAGAGGGATACAAAATATTTCAGGAAGAAGTAATTCGTTTAATTGAAAGCATGCCAAATTGGATTCCAGGCGAATACAATGGTAAAAAGGTGAGAGTTAAATGTCGTTTACCCATAAATTTTAAATTGTACTAACAAATTATGTTTCAAAATAAAATCTAATTTTATGAAGTAACTCCCTCACCTCCCAAACATAAACAACAAAGGCAAATCTAAACGTTTTTTCCAGGCACCTTCACTGTGATTTTCACCAGCAAAAAAATGTGTTTGAAAATTAGTAGTAGAATAGCCATTTGTCTGGATCAAAGAATCAACTTGTTTTTGAATAGAAGGGTAAAGAGCATCCAGAGTTTGGTCACCGCAATCAAAATAGATTTTATGTGTTTTGGGAGATGGAAGTTTCTTTTCCAAATAGTCAATCATGTAATAGGGAACAGGATTGTTTTCCAAGGAAAATGTGCCAGGCCAATGAGTTGATAAACAGGCAGCTCCTCCAAACACTTTTGGATATTCGCACAAAGCATAAATTGAAAGTAAAGCTCCCATGCTACTTCCCATAATGCATGTATTTTCAGCATTACTTTCCACCGAGTAATTTTTATCAATGAAGGGTTTTAATTCCCTTACGATAAACTTTAGGTAATTATTAGAGCTTGCTTTGAAAAAACTTGTTGTTCGTCCCTTTTTTAAAAGTCTTGCGTTTACAGAATCCTTTTCAATTTTTGATAACATGTTAAACACCTTTTGAGGGAAATAATCCTTATGTCTGGTTTTTGAATCGTTCCAAATTCCAACTACAATAAAGGGTTTTATTTTTTTATCCTTCAATAAATTTGTCGCCGCATCGTCAATATCCCAAGCTTGTTTGTTCCAAGTGGAATTGGCATCATAAAGCATTTGACCATCCTGCATGTATAAAACAGCGTATTTGATACTATCGGAATATCCATCTGGTAACCAAACATCTATATTTCTGCTTGAAATGTACTTTGAAGCAAAATTCTCCAATCGCTCAATTTTTCCTGCTGAAACTTCAGGAAGTTTGTCTTGAGCATACATTGTAATTTTTTGAACTATCGCTAGGATTAATAATAATATAAGTTTTTTCATACAAACAAATTTATAACAATCAGTAAGAAATATGTAAAATTTGATGCATTATTATGTTTTTCTTTGTTGCAAAATTGGTAATTATCTTGTTTGTGGAAGTTAAACTAAAACACAAATTAGAGAAAAGCTCATTATTTTATTTTATTAATCCTGACTTACAAATACATTTCTTTTAAAATTTAATTGTATTTTTATTCAAAATTTACCCCATACATGGAAAATTTCGCATCATCAAAAGTTTATAAACTAGCAGCAATTAGTTTTGTTTTATGCTTGTTTATTACTTTTTTTTATCTGGCACAAGGAATTCTAATTCCATTAATAATAGCTTTTATTTTTGCAATCATTCTTTTCCCAGTGCATCGGTTTTTAAACAAAAAATTGCATTTGCCAAATTTTTTAGCCTCTTTATTGAGCGTTTCGCTTGCTTTGGGTGCTATTGTGATGGTGGTACTATTGTTGAGTAAACAAATTGCAAGTGTTTTTGATGATATTCCCGAAATCACAAAAAATTTGGAATTGCATTTTGCTAATTTTCAAAAATGGGTGAATTCTATTTTTGGTTTTAGTATTGAAGAACAAACAAATTTAATTGAAAATGTAAATGCTGATAAGATTCCGAACGGTTCACTCAAATCGTTAGGTGGAATAACGGATGTGCTTTTAAATTCTGTATTGGTCCCGATTTATATTTTTTTCATTTTGATGTACAAAGAAAATTTTGTGCGTTTCTTTGATTTTTTTGCTGAAAAAACAATTCGAATTGAAAAATCTTTCGTGTTGGAAATCATCAAAGAAATCAATTCTGTAATCAGAAATTACGTTGTTGGTTTATTTTTTGAAATGATAATTGTTGCTTTTTTAACAGGATTTGGTTTGTGGATTATCGGTTTGAAATACTTCCTGTTTCTTGGGATCTTGACTGCTTTGTTAAACTTGATTCCATACATTGGAATTTTGTTGGCTTGCACGATTTCAGTGCTTATGTCCCTAGTTGGTTCTTCGGATTTGTCTCTAATTGCGGGCGTAATTATTGTCAACGTGATTGTACAGTTCATTGATAATAATATTTTGATACCTAAAGTTGTTGGTTCCAAGGTCAGTATTAACGCCTTGGCTTCGATGGTTGGAGTAATTGTAGGAGGTACACTCGCTGGAGTTGGCGGAATGTTTTTGGCTTTGCCGATGCTTGCAATCATTAAAATCATATGCGATAGAATTGAAAAATTGAAAGCTTTTGGTTACCTCATTGGTGATCATTCGAAAACAGATATTTCAAATTTATTAAAACTAAAAATCTTTACTTTTATCAAATGAACATAAACGATATTCTAAAAAACGAGCAAATTGCAGGTATTTTAAAGAAAACTGGAATTTCTGAAAAACAAGTAAATTCGGTGGTTAATAGCGCTTTATCCAGTATTTCGAAGAAAAGTAAAGAAAACCCAAAACAAGCCGCAAGCTTACTCTCCGAAAATGAAAATACAGAGGAAGACAATGCCTATTCAAACCTCATTGAAACTGATTTCGTTCAGAATTTGATTAAAAAAGTGGGCTTGTCTGAATCAACTGCAAATCAAGTAAAAACTGTGATGCCACAAATTATCAAACAAGTTTCAACGAATGTAAATTCGAAAGCTAAAAAGAAAGGTAATGGCTTGGAAGATATAATTTCTACTGTTTTTTCTGGATTTTCTGAAAATTCTACATCTAAGTCAGGCGGAAAAAATAATTCAATTGTAAATTCCATTACAGGTTTTATTGGTGGATTTTTTAAAAAGTAAGTCACATAAATTTCTTGAATTAAATATCAATAAATTATTAACTGTAAACTTTTCACTCTTAATTTTTCACTCTCAATTTTTCACTCTCAATTTTTCACTCTTAATTTATAACAATCCATGGCTTTAATAAAAAAATGTAGAGGTTTTGAACCTCAATTTGGGGATGATTGCTGGTTTGCAGAAAATGCAACTTTAGTTGGCGATATTATTATGGGAAATAAATGTTCTGTGTGGTTTTCTGCTGTAGTTCGAGGTGATGTTAATTCTATTCGAATGGGCAATAAAGTGAATATCCAAGATGGAGCAGTTATTCATTGTACTTTTGAAAAAACGAAAACGATTTTAGGAAACAATGTTTCAATTGGTCACAACGCTTTAGTTCACGGATGCACTGTGGAAGATAATGTACTAATTGGCATGGGTTCCATAGTGATGGATAATTGCTACATTGAATCCAATTGCATCATTGCTGCTGGTGCGGTTTTGTTGGAAGGAACACGCGTTGAATCATGGAGTATTTATGCAGGAATTCCTGCTAAGAAAGTGAAAACGTTAAGTCCTGAACTTTTTAAAGGGGAAGTGCAACGCATTGCGGATAATTATGTGAAGTATGCTAGTTGGTTTAAGGAGGATGAATTAGAATCCTAAGTTAAAACAAAGGACAAATAGTTTTACTAGTAGATTTGTTTTTACAAGTCCCATAAGTAAGGGAAAACTCGTGCGTAAAGTACTGATTTTTAGCTAAACTCGAAATGGAATAATCAAAAGAATAACCAATATTGAAGTTTTCTCGAAATTTGAGTAAAACTAGCGCGTTGACTGCATCTCCATTTCTGAGTCCAAGACCAAAACCAATTTTGTTTTTAAAATCAATAACTAAGTTCAAATCCATCGAAACTGGTCCCTTTGGTGGAATTCTCATTAAAACAAAGGGTAAAAATGTAAACTGATCATTGATTGCTTTTCGATATCCCGCCTTAAAAAAAGTATGCATTTTGAAGCGAGAATCTGTTCCGATATCATCCCATTTACTTCGAGCTAACTCGTTAAATGAGGCACTTATAAAATAATTTTCTCCATTCCACCACAAACCTAAACTTGCATCGGGAGAAATGAATGAATTACTTTCTTGCAAAACTGGATCTGGAACTAATGTGGTCGTTTTGTCTTTGTCAAATACCCATTGCTTAAATCCTGCCGATATTCCAATTGACAAACGTGTCTCTGGGGTGAAATTAAAATGTCCTGCATACGAAAAATTGAAGCGATTCATCGAGAATGGACCAATTTTTTCAGATTCAAATTTGAAACCACAACCTTGTCTCGGAGTCAACATTTTTTTTCGTTGGGTATAGATAGGAGTACTAAAAGTTAAGACGCCACTATTTGGAGAGCCATCTAAATTTGCCCATTGCGTTCGGTAAATAGTTTTTATTTCCAAACAAGGTTTTAGTCCTGCATAAGCTGGATTTATAGCAAAAAGATTCCAAAACCACTGACTATACTGTGGAATTTGTTGCGAAAAACTTACGCCAGCAAACAAACTAAAGAAAATGATTACTTTTATTTTCATCTTATGATTGTGACGCTTCCTTTTAGCGTTTCGTTAGAGTCGTCACGCAACTCAATGGTATAAAAATATACGGATTCATTGGCTTTTTTGCCATTAATCTTACCATCCCATGATTTTTTTTCGTTGTAACCAGTAGATGAAAATACGAGTTGTCCCCAGCGATCAAAAATTTGAACCAAACAATTCGGATAATTTTCCAAACTTGGTATTTTCCAAGTATCATTATATCCATCTTCATTGGGTGTAAATGTATTTGGAATATCTAATTTCAAACTCACATTGATAATTACTTCATCACTAATCACGCAATCATTTTTTTCACCAACCAAAAAGTAGCTTGTTGTCGTTTCAGGACTTACAATAGGGTTTAGTATAAGTTCATTTGATAAGGCTGTCGTGGGTGTCCAGAAAAAACTGCTTGCATCCGTACTTCCAATCAAACTAATTGACTCACCGGGGAGGATACTTTGATCTAATCCAGCATTCACCTCAAATTTTTCTACAAAAATGGGTAATGAAGATGTGCTTAAAATACTTTTACATTGTTCAAAGCAAGTACATGTAAAAGTAAGTACATCGTTATTGTTAATGGAAGATGATTGATACAATAATGTACTTGTGTTTGCAACTAATTCTCCATTAATAAACCACTGAAAATTAGCACTATCAGGGCAATTTCCTATGGTAGCACTAAATGTAGCAAGTTCGTATTTACACAAACTATCTGGTGCAGATAGAAACACAAAAGGAAATGGACGTTCAACACCAATTCCATTTAGATTTATTGTCATTGTTGCTTCTGCAGCTTTGGTAATTCCAGGTCCATTTTTTGCACCAGAAATTACTAAGTAATATTGTGTTGAGGGCGCAAAAATTGCACTTAATGAAAAGTTTGTCGTTCCATTTGAAATGCAATTACCAATCGCAGTGTAGGTTGTTGCGTCGCAAGGTGCACCCGCCTCAAGCAAACTGGCTTGAATTTCATTATCTTGATTTAATGCACTTTCGAAGATGAGGTTAGAAAAATTTACCTGCCCAAATCCTCCAAGTTCATTGGAAGTGAATTTTATCCAAATGGTATTGTTAGCCGTAAAACAAAAATTGAAGTTATCGTCACAATTAGCACAGAAGGTTTTACTTGCGTCAATATTTGTAACTTCAAAATCTACGTTTGGACAAATCTCTAATGCGTTTGCACAATTGTCATAACTTTCTTGGGAAAAAAACAGCTTTGATAAAAGGCAAAATAAAACAAGCATAAAAAAACTGCTTTTTCTTGAAAAATTTGTTTTATCTAAAAGTTGCTTCATTTGAAAATTTCAATTGTGAGGTAAAATTACACTTTTTTGTTTACAATTAGTGATTTTGAACTAGAACGTTCGAATTAATGATATATTTTTTGTTGAAGAAATTTCAATTTTATTCAAATTTTTTTTGAACAGAAATGATAGACGTATGTAACTTAATTTTCCATTAAAAATCAGTTTTTATCGTTTAAATTTATTTTTAATTCTCAAGTGATTAATTCTTAACTGTACTTAGGGTCTGCTGAAAAAGTCAGAAATGAATTAGATTCAAGGCGCATTCATGAAAACGTATATGAATACGTTGAATGACTGCAACAAAGAAGATGATTTATTTTCTGGCTAGAAAACAAAAAAATGGTTTTTAAAATAATGCGTGCAAGCTTTTTAAAGAAATTCCATCAAAAACCTTGCATCTAGATTATAAATAAGGACGGTAATAAATTAAAGATCAGATAGTTTTCGTTTTTCAGCAGACCCTAAATACAAAATAAAAATTGTTCCGATAAACAAAGTAATTGTTTTACTAATCGAATTGAGCTTATAAATAGTTTCCCTAATTAAAGCTTGAAAAATCGGGAACAAAATATAAATCTGTGTTTTTTTCAACAAAATATCTTTTTATTTGTTAATTTTGTACTCTTTAAACAAGAAAATTAACTTTATGGCAACAGATTTATATACACATCCAGATTATTACAATTTAGATGATTTATTATCAGATGAGCACAAATTGGTGCGTGACGCTGCAAGAGCATGGGTAAAAAAAGAAGTTTCTCCAATCATTGATGAGCATTACGAGAAGGCCACTTTTCCAAATCACTTGTTAGCTGGTTTAGGAGAAATTGGAGCTTTCGGTCCTTATATTCCAGAAGAATATGGTGGTCCAGGTTTAGACCAAATTTCTTATGGTTTGATTATGCAAGAATTAGAGCGTTGTGATTCAGGTTTGCGTTCAACTGCCTCAGTTCAAAGTTCTTTGGTAATGTATCCAATTTGGAAATACGGTTCTGAAGAACAAAAACAAAAATATTTGCCAAAATTGGCTACAGGTGAAATGATGGGATGTTTTGGTTTAACTGAGCCAGATCATGGATCAAATCCTGGTGGAATGATTTCTAATTTTAAAGACGCTGGAGACCATGTAATTTTGAATGGTGCAAAAATGTGGATTTCAAATGCTCCTTTTGCTGACATCGCTGTTGTTTGGGCGAAAGATGAAACTGGACGTATCCACGGATTAATTGTTGAACGTGGAATGGAAGGTTTTTCAACACCAGAAATGCACGGTAAACTTTCATTGAGAGCTTCATCAACTGGTGAGTTAATTTTTGTTAACGTAAAAGTTCCAAAAGCTAACATCTTACCACTTAAATCAGGTTTAGGCGCACCACTAGGATGTTTGGATTCAGCTCGTTTTGGTATTGCTTGGGGTGCTTTAGGTGCTGCAATGGATTGCTATGATCAAGCGCTTAGATATTCGAAAGAAAGAACTCAATTTGGTGTTCCAATTGGTTCTTTTCAATTGATTCAAAAGAAATTAGCTGAAATGATTACTGAAATCACGAAAGCACAATTGTTAACTTTCCGTTTAGGTCAATTGAGAAATGAAGGAAAGGCAACAAGTGCTCAAATTTCTATGGCTAAAAGAAATAATGTTGAAATAGCATTAAATATTGCTCGTGAAGCGAGACAAATTCACGGTGGAATGGGTATCACAAGTGAATATTCAATCATGAGACACATGGCGAATTTAGAGTCAGTTGTTACTTATGAAGGAACGCATGATATACATTTATTAATCACAGGAATGGACGTTACAGGTATTCCAGCATTTACAAGAGAAATGCCAGATTTATCTAAAATGTAAAAATAAATTGCTAATTTTGAAAGGCTATTCATTACGAATAGTCTTTTTTTTGTCACTAAAGTTTTAAAATGCGTTTTTTATACCTTATTTTAAATATCATTTTACAGTATCCTTTCAGAATATTTTTTTCAAAGGTAAAATTGGTTAATCCTGAAAAAAGATTTTTTGCAAGAACCATTTATGTGTGTAATCATCCTGCCTCATTTCTTGACCCACTTGTTATTTCTGTTTTGCAGCGACCAATTGTGTTTTTCATGACTCGCTCAGATGTATTTAAACCTTTTCTCAAACCAATTTTATGGTTCGTGCACATGCTTCCAATTTATAGAGAACATGATGGAGAAGATACAAAATCAAAAAATGAAGAGGTTTTTAAAAAATGTAACCGCATTCTATCTGGCGGAAGAAATTTGATGATTTTTGGGGAAGGTTTTACTGATGATGTTTTTATTCGACGTTTAAAACCAATCAAAAAAGGGGCTGCACGAATCGGTTTTGGAGCCTTAGAAAGTTTAAATTGGGAGAAAAAAATTTACCTTCAGGCCGTTGGGATAAATTATGAAAACCCAAGTCGAATGGGTGGTGAGGTATTGATTTCAAATTCTGAAAAAATTTGTCTGAATGATTACAAGGAATTGTATCAAACCAATCCTTCAAAAGCAATTAATGATTCTACCAAGGCAATCGAACAATTATTGCAAGAACAAATTACGCATGTAGCAAATAAGGATTGGGTGTTTTTTCACCAACATGTTTCAAGCTTAAAACGCTTTGGTTTGGACCCAGACAATAAAAATTCAGCTTCACCAATTAAGGAACGATGGACAAATTCTAGGAAATTTGCTACGTGGATGAATGAAAAAGATTTAGACGCAAATCAAGAATTACTGAGCCTAAAAAAAGACTTAGAAAGTTACTTTTCCATTCTCAAAAAAATGAAAATTGAGGAAAAATTTATTGCGGAATTAAGCGAAAATAAAGTATTAAAAACAGGAAAAGAATTAGGTAAATTAATCTTGTTTGCTATTTTTTTACCTTTGGGATTAATTCATTTTTACCTTCCTTACAAGTTTGTGAAAGGTTTTGCGGAAAAGACATTCAAAAGAAAAGTGTTTTGGAGTTCCGTGAAGTTAATGTTAGGCTTTTTGGCAATGGCGGTATACAATATTATTTTAGTGGTACTTTTGAATTCTTTTTTAATAAAAAACGCCTCATTTTCTTGGGCTTACTATTTTATCTTGCCAATTTTTGGACTATTCACCTACAAGTGGTTTCAAGTTTTTAAGGATTATAAAAGCAAGAAAAAACTTTCAAAAGCGAACTTAAAACCCATTTTGGAAAAGCGAGAAAATTTAATTTTAAAAATTGATACACTTTGTCCTAAAATTTAGGGCTAACAAGTTAGTTTTTTCTTAATTTTACACATGTTATTTAGAGATATAGTTGGACAAGAATCATTAATTGCGCACTTAATCAACGAAGTTAAGAGCGATAAAATTAGTCATGCACAATTATTTTTAGGTGCCACTGGTTATGGTGGTTTACCTTTGGCTTTAGCATTTGTTCAGTACGTTTTATGTGAAAACAGACATGATAAAGACAGTTGTAATGAATGTGCAACATGTCAAAAGATGAATAAAATGGAGCATGCGGATGTCCATTTTTCTTTTCCAGCAGTGCAAGCCATCGGGAAATTAAGTGATAATTTTATTGATTCCTGGAGAAGTACAGTTTTGAATAATCCTTATTTGAATTTGGAAGATTGGACAAATACTATTGATCCAGAAAAATCAAGAAAACCAATTATTGGAAGCGAGGAAAGTTTGGCAATCATCAAAAAATTAAGTCTAAAATCTTTTGAGGGAAAACAAAAAGTGATGATTATTTGGATGGCGGAAGAAATGAATCCAACCTGTGCGAATAAATTATTAAAAATATTGGAAGAACCGCCACGCGATACACTTTTCATTTTACTTGCCGATTCTCAAGAGTACATGCTTCAAACGATTTTGTCAAGAACACAAATTCTTACAATTCCTTCTATTCAAGTTGAATCTTTGGCCAAAAAATTGAGTCAAGTTTATTCGATAGAATCATTTTTAGCAATGAGTTACGCTTCCTTGGCAGAAGGAAATTTTAACGAGGCAACTAAATTAATTTCTGACAATGAATTAAAGAATCTCAATCGTGATTTATTCATTGAGTTAATGCGCGTTTGCTACAAAAAAGACGTAATCCAAATGATAGATTGGTCGGAAAAAGTAGGAGGCATTGGAAAGGAAAAACAAAAAATATTCATTAAATATGCCATTCACATGTTCAGACAAAGCATGTTGAAAAACTATACCGAGAATCAATTAACAAAAATTTCTGCTGAGGAAAATGAGTTTCTAGAAAAATTTGCACGTTTCATCACTGGAAACAATATTTTTGATTTTATGGAATATTTTAACGATGCGCATTATGGAATTGAACGTAATGCAAATCCAAAATTATTGTTGACAAATTTATGCTTTAAGGTAATGCGTTTTATTCATTATGCATAATTTCCATTAAGCTCTATTTGTTCTGCATAAACTCTTTATTCTTCTTTTTGTCTTCTTCGCTACCATTTGTTGTACAACTTGTTTTGCTTCTTCGTTTATTTAGGAGGTAAGTCCATTTAATTTGACAAGTCAACGGATAATATCTGCTTGAAAACCAATGAATTGCTTCTTTTCCAAATTCTTCAAAAGCGAGGATTGGAACATAAACTCCAGGCATTAAATAACTTCCCTTTTTAAGTCTGATTCCGAGTCCTAATCCATAATGTAAATTTACTGCCAAAGCTTTTGAAAAGTACTGATTTGTAGGATCCATGTTTGCATAAGTTTGATCTTTCTGCAACAACAAATAATCTCCATTTGCACCCAAATAATTATCTAAATACAAAGGTGTTTTTTTGATGTAAATTAACTTATGAACCGAAAACCGTGCTCCAATGTATCCATTAGCCATTTTTCCCAATCCATCCACTTTCTCCCCAGTTTCTCTTCCTGTTGCATCGACTAAAGAAATTGTTGTTTTTTCTTCACCTCTAAAATATTTGAAACCAAGACCATAGTCGAAATAATCAACAATTCTTCCAAAAGAAAATTTTGGTGATTTCATGTTGTAATGTGCCAAACCAATTTCAAAATTTCCACCAATTTTACCTGCTTGAGATTGTGCACTTAAGAGAGAACTTGCTAACTTATTAGAAGAAGCTATTGTAAAGGTTGGTCCCAAATTTAATTGTAAACCAATGTTACTTGGCTGACGAGAAGCTTTCTGTTGTCCTCCAAAAAAATCTTTTTTACTTTTTTTTTGAATATATTTTCCTTGAGCAAACGCTTCGAGTGATAACAAAACCAGTGAACAAACAAAAAAACCTCGTATCATAACTTTATTTTTTAACCAAAGATAACATTTTTTCCATTACCTCATCACTTTCCCAATTTTGATGAATGTTTTCCATTTTCAAAACTTCTTGCATGATTTCATTTTGAATCTGTCCGTTTTTTAACGCATCAGAATAACGAATGTGACTAAAGGTAACTTGAGAGTATAACGGCAACCAAAGATTTGGGTACAGTTTACTAAATTTTGCTTCAATTTTTTTCTGCAATAGAAATTCTGGATCAGCAGTTAAATCCCGCATTTCAACGTAATTCATTAAGGCTAAATCCAAGATTGCATTTCCATCTGGAACACGTTGTTTTGAAAACTTGGACAACAATCCATCCCAATTCCCATTTGCTTCATGGTACATTTCATCAAAAACAGTACAATCTTCAAAACCACAATTCATTCCTTGTCCATAAAATGGAACAATTGCGTGTGCTGAGTCACCTAATAACAACACATCATCTTGATAATTCCAAGGATCGCAACGCACCATAACTAGCGAGGAAGTCGGGTTTTCAAAATAATCATCTAAATAAGTTGGCATTATTGAAACTGCGTCCGAAAATGTTTTTTCAAAAAATGCTTGCACATCTTCTCTCGTTTTCAGACTTTCAAAGGATATTTCTCCTTGCATAGGGAAAAACAAGGTACAGGTAAAACTTCCATCCAAATTAGCTAAAGCAATCATCATAAATTCTCCTCTTGGCCAGATATGTAAGCAGTTTTTGTCCAATTTATGTGTTCCATCCTCGTTAGCAGGAATCACTAATTCTTTGTAGCCGTGGTCTAAATATTTTTGAGAATAATCAAAAAATGTCGATTTCTGCATTCGCATTCTTACAGCTGAAAACGCACCGTCTGTAGCAAAAATCTTATCAAAACTATGTTTTTCATCTGAATTTGTTTCCGAATTATGGAAAGTCAAACTTTTCGTTTTCAAGTCCAAATCTTGACATTTTCTATTAAAATTATAGGAAATGGAAGGATAATTATCTGCCAAATTCATTAATTTTTGGTTCAAACCTCCGCGTGAAACAGAATAAATTGCTTGGTCTTCATTTCCATAAGCTTGGTAACTTAAAGTTCCATCCAAGGCGTGCATGCAACGTTTATACATTGGAATTGCAATTTTTCGAATATCTTCAGCGATTCCAGCTAATTCCAAAGCTTTCCATCCTCGGTCAGAAAGAGCCAAGTTAATTGATTTTCCTGCAATTAATTTGGCTTTTCTCAAGTCAGGTCTTCTTTCAAAAACTTCAACTTGATAGCCCTTTTTTGCCAATAATATTGCTTGTAAACTACCTACAAGACCTGCTCCAACAACTGCAATTTTTTTCATTTCAAAAATTTATGCTTCAAATTTAACTATAAGGCTTTAGCTAGAAGTGACAATACGCTTTTTTCTTTGAACAGAATCTTGTTAAGTTGTTAAATTATTGTTTGGTAGAAAATTAGCAATTCAAATGAATTGAAATAGTTAGAAATTAACTTATTTCCCTTCTTTTTCAACTTCATTCAAAAAGGATTTCAAATTTGTAATCAAAAGTTCTTGTCTTTTTGCGGTTTTTCTAATTTTATCTGCCTCAACGAAATCTTTATTTTTTTCAAACGCTTCAATTTTCGAAGAACTTTCATTTACTTTTTCTTCTAAACTTTTAATGATGTAGTTTAGGTTTTGTGGCATAAACATTTTCACATAAGTTCCTCCTTTTTCATAATGAGTTTTGTATAAATCGACCGATTTTTCTTGCAAATCAATTTTTTGTTTTGAAATGAAAACAGTATAAGAGTTTAAACAAATAATGGCGTCATAGTATTTGGCTTTGTTGGAGTTCATTAATTTTTCAAAAAATGGATAGTACTTTTCTTCCCCTTTTGTAGCGTAAATTTGAGCAATTGATGCAAGTAATTTATTTGATTTATCACCTTCCAATTCTTTTGCTTTCTCAGCAGCTAAACTAGAATTGATTTTATTTAAACTCGCAAGGGCATTTCCTACAACTGCGTAAGATGAATCACTTTTTAGAGCTTTTAAACATAAATCTTCTAAATCAATACTTGGGATTTTTTTATCTAAAAAAGTAAGTGCTTCAGACCTCACAGCAGACTTTTTGTCCTCTGTCACCATTCTTTTAATTTTTTCTAGGGCAATCATCATATTTTCACCGCTCAATAATGCTGCTTTCTCGATAGCAATTAATCTGATATTCCAAAAAGGATCATTTAGAGCATCCAAAATTAATTTTTGGCTTTCACTATTGTCTGTTTTAGTTCCATTTACTAGTGCATTTCCGCGAGCGAGAAATCGTTTCCCATTATAGTATTGGTGAACAAATTGCTCTTGCGGTTTGGATTCTGAGATAATTCCTAAAAGGCATTGTTGTTTATCAAAAAGTAAGTTTTTTAAGCTCCCGCGAACAGGAAAAGTAAAGCTGTTTTCTATTTTATCAATTTTAATAGTGTGGACGTGTTCGCCCTCATCGTCAAAAACAGAAACTTGTACAGGTAATAAATACAATGGAGTTTTTGAAAGTTCTTGATTTTGGTAAACAGTTAGCGTAACCGAATTAGTTGCTGCATCGTAATTTTGTTCAACATCTAAAATTGGATGTCCAGAAGCCTCAAACCATTGCGCAAAAAACCAACTTAGATCTTGTCCTGATACTTCTTCGAACGCTTGACGTAAATGGTGAAATTCTGCCGCTTTAAATTGGTTTGTTTTTAAATAGTTTTTCAATCCTAAGAAAAAAGCTTCATCACCCAAGTAATTGCGAAGCATGTGCAAAATTCTTCCTCCTTTGTTGTAGGAATGACCATCAAACATTTGTTCTTTGTCTTCGTAATTGTACCAAATTAAGTTATGATGACCGCCATTTTCAGCACTTTGGTAGTATCCATACTTTTCATTTTCGGCATTGTAATCTGCTTCATCCAGTCCATATCTGTGCTCATCCCATAAATATTGAGAATAGTTTGCAAATGATTCATTTAAAGGTAAGTTGGACCAAGATTCACAGGTAACTAAATCTCCAAACCAATGATGAAATAATTCGTGTGCAATGGTCGAATTGTCGTCACCATCTAATAATTCACGTGATGTTTTGTAGGCATAATCTCCAAAAATAACTGCACCAGTATTTTCCATCGCTCCAGAAACATAGTCTCTAACGACAATTTGATTGTATTTATCCCATGGATATTCAACTCCAGTTAATTCAGAGAAAAATTTAATCATCGCTGGAGTTTCACCAAAAATTGCTTTTGCGTGACTTTCCCATTCTGGTTCAACGTAATAGTTTACGTCCATCACTTTTCCGCTTGGACTAGTATAGGAATCTTTTACCACTTTAAATTCTCCAATTCCCATCATAAAAAGGTACGGCGCATGAGGTAATTCTTGTTTCCAGTGGTCAGTTCTTGTTCCATCACTGTTTTCAGTAGATTTAAGTAATTTTCCATTGGATAAAGTAGCATATTTTTTATCTACAGTGATCAAAATTTCCTGAGTTGTTTTCACGTTTGGAGCATCGATTGTTGGGAACCAAACTGAACTTGCTTCCGTTTCACCTTGTGTCCAAATTTGAGGCATGACGCTTTTGTCTTCACCCTTTGGATTGATGAAATACAAACCTTTGTCGCTTGTGATTGCATTGCTTCCTTTTGTTATGCGTTCATCTGGTTTTGCAACATAATCAATTATGATGTTATAACTTTCAGTTCTTTTATATACTTTATCTAATTTGATTCTTAAAACTAGAGAATCATAAGAAAAATTCAGATTTTTGCTTGCAAGCGAAACAGATTTAATTTCCATTCCTTTTGCATCTAAAATCAAACTATCGCTCTCGTAGAAATGTGGTTTTGCAGTGATGGTCGCTTTTCCGAATAAGTAGGATTTATTCCAATCAAAACTAACTTCCAGTTTTGTATGAATTAGGTCTGTGAAAATTGTTTCTGATCCATGAAAAACCTTCCTTTTTGTGTAATCAACTACAGTTGTGTCAATCGAACTCTCAAGTTCATTCCACATTATTTCTGGTACAATCTCTTTTTTGTCTTTATTTTTAGTTGATCCACAAGCAGTTAACATTGCAAGTGCGATTATTATGGTAGTTATCTTCATGAAGTTTGAACTAAATTTGAATTCAAAAAAACGAATTTTTTTTAAAATATACTTTTTTATTGTGTGTGCGGTAAAACAGCTGGATAAAAGGCTGAAATCTACTATTTAATACAAAAATAAATGCCTTTATTTCAACATTAAATCAATGTAATTTAGGAGTTTTTCTTGACCAAATTTTGATTCACTTGAAGTGGTAAAAACAGGTGGTAATTCATCCCAATATTTTAGCATTTCTTTTTTGTATTTGGCTAAATTTTTTTGTAATTCTGTGGAAGAAAGTTTGTCAATTTTTGTAAAAACCATGGAGAATGGAATTTCTTTTTCTCCACACCAATTCATAAATTCTAAATCAATTTTTTGTGGTTCTAGTCGAGAATCAATTAGGACAAAAGTATTGATCAGTGTTTTTCGTTGCAATAAATATTCAGAGATAAATTTTTCGAAAGAATTTCGGGCAGTTTTTGAAACTTTTGCGTAGCCATATCCTGGTAAATCAACCAAATACCATTTTTCATTGATTTCAAAATGATTTATTAGTTGCGTTTTTCCCGGGGTAGATGAAGTTTTTGCCAACTTTTTATGCCCAGTTAACATATTTATCAAGGAAGATTTTCCAACATTTGATCGCCCGATAAAGGCAAATTCTGGCTTCCCATCACTTGGACATAATTTGTGTTCTGTATTACTAACTACAAAAGTTGCTGTTTTGATTAACATGATTCATTTTTTTACAAAGATAGGAATATTGCTTGTCTTAGGTCATAATTTTCTCCTTTAAACGTTTTAGCTTCGCTTGCAAAGAAGGCTAATAAAATTAAGATTTATTATTTCAAGCTCTTTTTCTTTTTCTCAATGTCAGAAATTTTTTCCTTTTGACGCTTGATCTCGTCTTTGGCTTTGTTTTGTTCTTGCAGGTTTGTTTCAATTTTTCTTTCAGCGGCAACTATTTTCTTTTTGTAATCCTCAATGTCTTCCAAAAGTTTTTCCTTGTCCTTTTCTAATGTTTTTTGGTCCTTCTCAAAGGAAGATAGGTTCTTATTTTCAAGATCTAATTCTTCGTCAATACAGGTTAAGGAAGTTTCTCGTGCAAAAGCTAAAAGTCTATCGCTCATTGGTTTAAAACGGTCGCCATGCTCTCTACTTGTCATAAATGCTCCTCCTAAATCAAATCCAAAAGCAATTTTAATTGATTGATCTGATTCAACGATAATTTTCACATAGGCATCGAAAGGTTTTGAACCCATAAACTTAGTGGAAGCTTGGATAGCTCTAAACTCTCCCTTCTCAGTGTCATATTTCCCTCCCCAATCTTTTAATTCCTTCCTCAATTGTTTTTCTACGATATCTTTATTTCCGTAGGGAATATTTATCACTAAAGCATTTTTAGACCCAACGATAAAATAGTGGGTTTCCTCTGTTAATTTAATATCTTGAGAAAAAACTGCACTTAAACTAAAAAAACTCACTAAAATCACAATAAATTTACTCATACCAAAACGTAATTTAATTTCAAACCAAACTGTTATGCAAAATAAGTTTCAATTTGCATAGGAATGGATTCCGTAAATTTAGAAATAATTTGAGAATTAAGTTTCAAAAAATTCGAAATAATATTATTTCCTCACGAATACTAGCTTTTTGTACCTTATTTAATTACAGTAGGCAGTTCATCTGCTTTTTCTGCAGGAATAAAGCGCAAAGAACTTGTGTTGACACAATGACGTGTATTTTTTTTGGTAAATCCTTCACCCACAAAAACATGTCCTAAATGTCCTTGACAGTTGTTACAAATTATTTCCACTCGTTGACCATCAGCATCAGGAACTTGGGTTACAGAACCTTTAATTTCTTGATCAAAACTCGGCCATCCACAATGTGAATCAAATTTATCTTCTGAAGTGTAAAGTGGGTTATTGCATTGGCGACAAATGTATAAACCTTTATCTTGTTTCTTGTAATAATCACCGGTAAATGGTCGGTCTGTTGCCTTGTTAATAATTACATTTTTCTCTTGATCACTTAGTTCATTATATTTCATGGTCGATGATTTTTTTAAACTGTCATTACTTTCTTGAGCAACACACGAATTAAGCAATAAGGCACAAATTAATGTGAATTGCAATAGTATTCTATTTATACTCATAACTGGTTTTTTTAAAGAAACGAATGAAGGTGAAAAATAGTTCATTTATTTTGTTAAATTCTCACAATTCCTTGTAATATTTATAAATTTCCGTGATAAATGCCTTGCATCGTTGCTGCTCAAAACTTTTATCTTTTTCTGAATAGGAATTTTCTAAATACTGTTGCATTTGCATTTGAAAGGTTAAATGTCCTTTGGGTGAAACCCAACCATATCCGCGAATAATTGTATGAAAGGCAAATGGAATCATTTTTGGATTCATCATGTCTCTACTCCAAATGTATTCCTTTGATTCAATTCCCATTTGGTACAATAAAGTTGCAGGAATATCAAATTGGGAGGCGACTGTTTCATTTTTGTACCCTTGATATGATTTTTTCAAGGCGGGTCCCCAAAAAAGTAAGGGAATTCTATAAAATTTATGTTCCAAAGGACTTGCAACATTAGGCGTGGTATGACTGTGATCTGCCACAAAAACGAACAAGGTATTTTTATACCATTTTTGCTTTTTGGCTTTCCGAACAAATTCACCCAAACATTTATCTGCATAAATCATGGAATTCATAAAGTCGGCTTCATTTCCTTCCCATTTTCTAGGACTATTTTCTGGAATATCGAAAGGAGAATGTGTGCTTCCTGTAAAGGCACATTGCATAAAAGGTTCTTTTGTTTGATTGATTTCCTCCAAAAATTTGTTGTATAAATCACGGTCGTAAAAATTTAATTTTCCGCGTTCTAAATTCGATGGAAAATCATTCTCATCTTTTACTACATCGAAACCATGATCCATAAAATAGCCACCAATATTTCCGTACTTCAAATCGCCACTAAATAAGTAAGAACTTGTGTATCCAAATGGTTTCAAACTTTGATTGATTGATTTAAGTTTACGGCTTTTTTCTGGTTGCATCGAAATGGATACTTCCGGTATAGCTGGGAAACCGCTAAAAATACTTGCGTTGCCAATTTCAGATGTATGACTTGTGCCATAAACGTTTGTAAACAACAAGCCTTCTTGTGCTAAGCGATCAAAATTTGGCGTCGCACCCTTCGTTTCACTCAATGATCCTATTGCTTCAGCCGCCCAACTTTCAAGTACAACAAAAACTAGGTTGGGTTTGGTGTTATCCAAAATGTAATTATCATGTTTTGTTGGAAAACGATACAAATTTTTAACAATATCTTCCGCCACTTGCGGATTAATTTTTGGCATAAACTCATCAATTTCACTTCGATTGTAAAGTAAAAAGCTTTTTACAAAAAAATACAAAGAATTGATTGACAAATCATTAGCAACAGAATTGTTGGTGTAAATCGCTGCATTGATATTGATTGGAATTTGCTGAAAACCACCTCTCAAAACCACCATCGAAATTCCACTAAAAAAGAGTAAAATCAAAAGGTAAATTGGGAAAATTAAATAACGTCTGACAGAAAATGAAATTTCATCCATGTAAAGCGATTTTCTAAACAAACGTTTCATGATTTTCCATGAAAAAAATAGTTCAATCATCAGATAAACAAAAAACCAAACCGTCATGCTGTAATCTGCGGAGCGCACTACCTCATCTGGATTTGAAAGGTGCATGAAAACGCGCGAAGTCAGCTTATGATTCCATTCTCCGTAGGCATTTATTTCACCGCAATGAATCATGGCAACAAACAAAAACTCTAAAAATAAAACGGTAAGAAAAGCGTATTTTATGAACTTCTTGGGAATAAAAAAATACAAAAACAATAAAAGCATGGGCAAAAAATTGAGGGCGCTTGCCGTTGCTAAATCTAATTTTAGGGAATAAAAGAATGCTAAAATCCATTCAGAAAAGGAACTATTTCCAAATTTATCCCAATTGTGAATTAAAAAAAGTAAACGTTGGAAATCAAAAATTAAGATCCAAAGTAGGAATAATTTAATGAAATTGAGACTTAATTTTCTGATCATACCGTATGATTTGTTAACAAACTTAGCTAATTTTCTTTAGATAAAAAGCAAAGAATCAATTTTTAGGGTAAACCAGTCGAAATCATTAGGGATTATAAAACACCATTATATGATTTAATTGCTTTTCTGAACATCTTGTTTTTACGAATTGTTAAACCAAGAGAAGGAAACATCATGATGACACCAATTCCACCCCATCTGATAGCTTTAACACTACTTTCTAAAGAATTATCGTCTTTAAAGAAAAATGTTGAAGAGTAAAGAAGAGAACCAATAGCGATAGTGTAAAAAATTGATTCAGTTATTTTAGTTCTTCTATATTTTTTCAGATAAGAAAAGCTTTTAGGATTACTAATCAAAAGACCTTTTAAGTTGACAAAATTTGCTTTTTTTAGTTCATCCAAATTTGTATTAAAAATGGCATTAGGATGAATAAATCCATCGCTTTGATTCACTTTAAAAAGTCCATTTTGCAGACCAATTGGTGTCGTCCCTGAATTTGATCCAAGAATAATATTTGTTTTGTTTTCAAAACTATAAATTCTTATATTTCCATTAATAACACATTTGCCAAATTTATTATCATATGAGCCATATAAACCTTCATTCGTCTTAAAAAACTGTACATCTTTCATTTCAAATTTTAATGAATCAACAAATAAATACGGCAACCTCATTTCAGGCTTCCTATATTCTATTTTATTTGGATAAATGACCTCACCATCCTTCATTAGAATGAATTTTTTTTCTTGATCAACTTGACAAAAAGATAAATTTACCCAAGATAAATATATTAGTAATCCAAAAAGATTTATAAAGTGCTTAAAAACCATTGTAACTTTCTATTGATGCTTTTAAATATTTTGATTTTTTATTTGCTAAAACAAAAGTTGTAATTCCAAAACCTACTGATGCGCCCATAAAAACATAGCTTGCAGGGGGAAACCCCGATGTTTCATTATTTTTTGGTAAAAGAACTAGAATCATAGCTGTTAATGTTGATAAAGTAGTAGCGGCAAAGAAAATATTTTGATTTCTATTGGTTTTTTTATACTTAGATAATAATGCCATGCTTTCTGAATTTGAAACTAAATCTAATGATAAATTTTTGTAATTTGCAACTTTAACTGGTCCATAGCCAAAATTATAAAAATTCTGTTTGGCCATTGCAACTGCAAGTGGACTTGGCCCTGCATAAGTAGTCCCAAACCTTCCAGCTCTATAATTTGTTCCGCTATATCCACTTGAAGAGTTAAAATTTGTATTGGGAGTAGCACTTGAATACAAATTAATTTTACCATTTACAGTTTTTTCTGCAATTGGTAAACTTGAGGGACTCGAAGTTCCTAATGTTCCCAAATTTACAAAAGTTCCTAACTCGTTTTTATAGAAAGCGACTTCTTTGAAATCGATTTGTTTTTCATCAACTTGAAGGTATGATTTTTTCTTTAATCCTTACCCCCTCTTCTTCTCTAATCCCCAAACAACTGAAACAAAAATCAAAATAAAGAAATTCTTCAAAACAAAATTGACAATCCCTGATTCAAAATGAATGCTGCTAGCAATCCAAAATAGAAGTAAACTTAAAATCAAATACAGGAAGAATTTGCGAAGGTTGTATTTGATTGGATAATATTTTTGACCTAGGATGTAGGAAGCAATCATCTGTGCTGCGTACACAATTAAGGTTGCCCAAGCACAAGCCCAATATCCATATTCAGGAATAAAAAGCACATTGATGGTAACCGTTAAAATCGCCCCACCAATCGAAATGTAGGCGCCAAATTTTGTTTGTCCTGTTAGTTTATACCAAATACTTTGATTGTAATATACTCCCAAAAAGACATTTGCAAGCAACAAAATTGGAACAACGCCCAATCCTACCCAATAACTTTCATTTTGAATAAAATGTTTGAAAACATCAATGTTTAATGAGACCAATAAAAAGATGAAACACACTGCTGCCACAAAATAATTCATGGTTTTCACATAAATTTTGTTTCTATCTTCATTTTTTGATTGTGCGAAAAAAAATGGCTCGGCGGCAAAACGGTAGGCTTGTAAAAATATCGTTACCAACATGGCTAACTTATACACCGCTGAATAAATCCCTAATTCTGCCGTAGCTTCGCTTAAAGTTTTTCCTCCTGTAAACAAAATTCTTCGCAACAGAATTCGATCTAATGTTTCATTAATGATTCCGGCAAAACCTGCAAAAACTAGGGGCAAGGCATATTTAAGCATTTCAAAAGCCAATTGAAAATCAAAAATCAATCGGATGTTTAAAAAGTCTTTATAGAGTAAAATTGGTTTAATTAGGGATGAAATTAAATTAGCAATGAGAATAAACAAAATTCCTTCTTCTGGACGACTTTCATTGAAGAAAACAAGCATGAAAATCAAGTTTAACACAATATTTATTCCAATGGACGAAAACTGAATCAGTGCAAATTTCATTGCTTTTTCTTCCGCGCGTAATTTCGCCAGGGGCAAACTTGTAATTGAATCAATACAAACAATTAAAACGAGTAGCACAATGTATTCCACATGATCTTCGTAAAGCATCACTTTTGCTATGCTTTCATTAAAAAATAAAATGACTAG
Source organism: Crocinitomicaceae bacterium (assembly GCA_044348665.1). Taxonomy (GTDB): domain Bacteria; phylum Bacteroidota; class Bacteroidia; order Flavobacteriales_D; family Crocinitomicaceae; genus M2408. The sequence continues at coordinate 312 of JBIKSI010000039.1, read as the reverse complement.
AAAAAATACAGAATTTAGCCCAATTAAGGTCAAAAAACTGTTTCTAAAAACGCTTTCTTTGTCGTCTTTTGTGTTCAAAAAACGGAAGAAGGAGGTTTCCATCCCAAAAGTAAGGACGATTACTAAAAATGCTACCCAGGAATAAAGGTCTGAAATAATTCCGTAACCATCGGGATTTAATTTGTTAGTGTGCAAGGGAACCAATAAATAATTAAGTAACCTACCCAGAATACTCGGTAATCCGTAGATGGCAGTTTGACTTAATAATTTTTTTATCGGGTTCATTTCAAGTATAAAAATACAAAAAGGATT
>JBIKSI010000147.1:0-7818 GCA_044348665.1 Crocinitomicaceae bacterium | reverse complement strand
CTAGTACAGTATTGCCTAAAAATTATCCTTTCAAAAATTTTGAGTATTCACCAAAATTATTTTTCTAATAGGAAATACTCAAATCTAGTTCAAATTAGGGTCTGACTTTTTCAGCAGACCCTACTTAATAAAAATTTTTCAAAATAAATCTACAAAGCTGTCGTTACCTTTTTAGTTTTTTAATTTGAAATTATGAATAAATTCCTTTATTTCTTAATTATTGTACTTGTTTTTCAAGCATGTACAAAAGAATTAGATTTGGAGATTCCAGAACGAGAAAATAAAGTGGTTGTTAATTCGCTATTTTGTCCTGATTCTGTAATGCAAATTCATGTGAGTTTATCAAGCGGAATCCAAGAAAAAAACATCCAAATAGTTGAAAATGCAACTTGCTATCTGTACGAGGATGGAATTTTGATTAAGACAATAAATTATCAAGAAAATGGGTATTATAATAGCAATTACAAAGCGATTGCGGGCAAAAAATACCGAATAGAAGTGGAAGTGCCAAATTTCGAAAAGGTTTGGGCCGAAAGTGAAGTGCCACTCATACCAGATTCATTATCTGGCACTTATTTCATAGATTATATCCATGTTTGGGAAGATGGTTATTCTACTTCCGTTGAAATAAAGTTTTTAGATGACAAAAATAAGTTAAATTATTATGAACCAGCATTTAACACCTACATTTTCGAAGAATCAAAAGAAACAGATCAAAGTATTTTGAGTGACAGTGAATTGGATTTTTTGCCCACGACATACTTCTTTAGTGATGTGTTATTTAACGGTCAATTAAAAAAACTAAGATTGGTTGCTGGCGGAAAAGGTGTTTTTTCTTTTAGTGGTTCTCTTTTTTACGATGTATTTTACAAACATAATTTTAAAATCGTTAGCGAAGAATATTATAAATTTAGAAAAAGTTGGACCAAGCACGTTTTTAATCAAAATACAGATTTGCATTACGATGACCCAATTACCTTACTTTTTTTAGGCGATCCTATTGAAATGTATTCGAATGTACAAGGAGGATATGGCGTTTTTGCAGCATTTAATCAAGAGGAAATTAAAATATATTTTGAAGAATGAAGTACTGCCTTTTGATTTTTTTAGCTCTTAATTTATCTTGTTTTTTTGCCCAAAAAACTGTTGTTTCCGGTTTTGTCAAAGATAAAGTAAGCCAAGAAGCGTTGATTGGTGCGAAAATTTTTTCTTCTTCAGGAAAAGCCTTAGCCTCAGCAAATACCTCAGGTTATTTCTCTTTTGTAGTTGAAAAGAAAGATACCATTCGAAATTTCTTTTGTTATATTTATGGATACAAAAAAGCTGAATTTTCAGTTTCAATTTTTGCTGATACAACTATTCAACTATCCTTGGAAAATAAAGACATCAAGGAGGTAGAAGAGGTGAGGGTAAGTGCTGAGCGAATAAAAAAAATAGAGCTTGGAACAATCGAGTTGCCCATAAAGATCTTAAAACAAATTCCAACGATTGCGGGCGAACCTGATGTTATCAAAGCTTTTCAATTGATGCCTGGAGTTTCAGGTGGGAAAGAGGGTACAAGTGGACTTTATGTAAGGGGTGGAAGTCCCGATCAGAATTTATTTCTTTTGGATGAAATTCCACTATATTATGTCAGTCATATTGGAGGTTTTGTATCAACTTTTGACCCAAATGCAATTAACAGTATTAAATTATTTAAAGGTAACTTTCCTGCAAGATATAGCGGTAGATTGTCGTCTGTAATTGATATTAGAATGAAAGATGGAAATGTCAATAAACGCAACGGTGAAGTTTTTGTAGGCTTACTTTCCACTAAATTTCAAATCGATGGACCAATGAAAAAAGATAGTTCAGTTACGTTTTTATTCTCGGCACGAAGATTTAACATGGATTTATTTACCAGATTAATTGCAAGGTATGCTTCAAATTTTGAATCTTCCGCAGGCTATACTTTTTATGATTTGAATGGGAAAGTTGTCAAAAGATTTAAAAACAATAGCAAATTGTCTTTTTCAATGTATCATGGGAGAGATCGAATTTTTATCAATTCTTCTAAAAAACGAGATGAATTTAATAGCAACGCTTACAAATTTAAAAGTAATGTAAAGTGGGGGAATATTATGGGAACAATTAATTATTCTGTTCCTTTAAACAAAAAAATCTTCGCAAATTTTTCTTTGGCAACAACTAATTTTAACTACATAACAGAGGTAAAAGCAAAATATTCTGATCAAGGTTCGGATGAGTTGATCAATGAATCAGAGTTAAGTTTCAAATCCGGAGTAAGTGATGTCATTTTGAAAAGTCAATTCGATTATGCGTATTCCGATAAAATTTCCTTTAAATTTGGCTCTAATTCCATTTATCATCGATTTACCCCTGGTAGAATTGAAAGTATCGCTTATTCTGAAAAAGACACTTTAATTAATGATTTAAAAATTCCTTCCATGGAGCATAATCTTTTTTTAGAAAATGAAATAAAGTTAAGCAAACGATTATCAACCAATTTTGGTGTCAATGCAACTTCATATAGTATGCAAGATACGACATTTTTCTCTGTGGAACCAAGAATTTATTTTGATTTCGAAATTTCAAACAACTTTTTTTGTCGCGGTGGATATTCTCGCATGAAACAATTTATTCATTATTTATCTAATTCTGGCGCTGGTTTGCCTTCTGATTTATGGATTCCAGTTTCAAAGTCTTTACTTCCTGAAATTTCAAATCAATTTTCATTGGGTTTTACTCTTACAAGCCCAAAATCAAAGTTGCCTTTGAGCCTTTCAATCGAAGGATTTTATAAAGACATGACTCATTTGATTGATTATAAGGAAGGTGCAAATCTTTTTTCTTTGGATGACATTGAAAATAAAATTGAAAAAAATGGCAGGGGAGAAGTTTATGGTATCGAATTTCTTGTTCAGAAGTCAATTGGTAAAGCAACTGGTTGGATAGCATACACTTTGTCAAAAAACACACGCACTTTTGAGAATTTGAACGGAGGTCAAACTTTTCCTTTCAAATATGATAGAAGACACGATATTTCTTTTGTTTTTTCTTATGCTTTTAACGAAAGAATTCAATTTACAGCAACTTGGGTGTATTCCACTGGAAACGCATTAACATTGGCCCAAGGGAAATATGCACAACTTGATTTGGCAGGATATTATTATCAGGAACCTAATTCAACCGCCAGTTTTGTGATAAATGAATCACAATTATATTACGGAAAAAATAGCTATCGAATGCCAGCTTATCATAAACTAGATTTGGGAATTAGTTTTGAAAAAAAAGTTCAAAAAGGTATGAGAACTTGGAGTTTTGGAATATACAATGTTTACAACCAACAAAATCCGTTTTATTTGTTTTATAAATTAAATAAACAGAAAGAAATCAAATTACATCAATTAACACTTTTTCCGCTTATTCCTTCCGTAAATTATAGTTTACGTTTTTGAATAATATCGAATTATTCGACCTCAATTTTGCTGTAACCTGTTCCAGCAGGTACCAATTTGATTTTTGTTCCAATTCGTTCTTTTAGTTCTCCAACATGGGAAATAATTCCTATTGATTTGTTAGAATTAGCTTGCATGTGTTCCAAAATACTAATTGCTTGGTCAAGAGATTCCGGATCAAGTGTTCCGAATCCTTCGTCGATAAACAAGGATTCAATGTTAACATTTTTTGCAGCCATATCCGATAAAGCAAAAGCTAAGGCCAAACTGAGTTTGAAACTTTCTCCTCCCGAAAGAGAACTAACAGAGCGTTTTGTGTTGCCCATAAATGTATCGATGACGTTCAAACTTTCTGCATCAGCTTCAAATTCAAACAAATACCTATCTGAAAAGCCTACTAAACGTTTGTTTCCAAAGGACAATAATTGCTTAAGACTTAAATCTTGAACAAAATTGGAGAATTTTTTCCCCGTTCCGTCTCCAATTAGTTCATTCATTTTATGCCAAAGTTTTTGGTCTTTCATCAATTGTTCCAGCTTGGATTGATTTTCTTTTGCTTTTTCTCGTTTGGTGAGATCATCTTCCAGTTTTTTGCGCAAGGTCCAAATTTCTTGTTTTAATACTTCAATTTCAGCCATTTCACGTGTTAATTTTGAAACAATTTCCTCCAAACTTATGTCACTCTCATCTTTTGCCTTGGCATCTTGAAAAATTTTCTCTTGCTCATTGCGGCGTGTTTTAAGAATCGTTTCTTTTTGATCGATTAATGCTTTTTTAGCACGTAAGGTATTTACTGTATTTTCATCCAAAAACTTTGAAGTGAGTTGCTCAATTTCTGTAAGACCAAAGGCATTTATTTTTTGAATTAAGTTATTTATTTTTAGGTCGATAGAAGTTTTTAGTTCAACTAATTCTTTTTTCAATTGAATGGCAACTAACTTGTTTTGTTCGATTTTAGTTTTTATAGTATTAAAAGATTCAAGCAAAGCATTTACTTCTTGGTTGTAGTTTGAACCTGGATATTTAGCAATTCGAAGTGCCTTCGTTTCGGAAAAATGCAGCTGCAAGTCCTTTAATTTTTCAATAGAAACCAAAATGTTTTCTAGATTACCTTTGCTAATAAGTAGTTTCTCCAAATCAACTAAATCATTCAATTTTTGGTCCCATAAATCAATGCTTTCTTGCCATTTCTCGATTGTTTCGGAGCTGTCCCATCCAAGCTTTGGGCAATATTCGGAGATTTTATCTTTTAAGAGCTTGAATTCATTGTTCTTAATAACTTCTTCACTTATTAATTTCTGAATGTTGTTATTTGCATTTGTAATACTACTTTCCAACTTGATTTTTTCGGCACTTAAACTTTCTTTTTGTTTGATAAAGTCATTGACCTGTTCTTGTAAAAGATCTATCAAAATTTCCTGATGATTTTCAACAAATGGATGTTTTAAAGCTCCGCAAAGTGGACAAGGACAATCATTTTGAAGTTCCAAACGCAAATGCTCTAAACTTTTCACCTTGTTGTTTGCCTCTAATTTGTTTTTTGCTTCCCTTAATTTTTCTTCCATGAGATTGATCTGAGGAAGAATTAATTGCAGTTTTTCTTGAAAATTAAGCACTTGCAATTTTTCATTACTGATATTTTGACTTAAAACATCAAGACCTTGCCCTTTCTCATCAAATAGTTTTTTATCTCCAATCAATTGCAGTGCAGGGATTTTTAGTTCATTAATTTCATTTTTAATTGCTGAAATTTCACTTAAATCCTTCACTTTATTTTTTTCAGATTTATTTTTTATTTCACTTAAAATACTTTGTACTTCATTTTTTAATTCAGCTGAAATTGATAATTTTATTCCTACCTGATTTAATTGATTTAAATTAGATGTTAATCCTTCTTTCTCTGTATCTAATTGATTTTTGCATAAATTTTCTTTTTCTACTAAACTTTTTACTTCATTTTGAAATGTTTGCAAAGCATCTGTAAAACTGGAATGATTTAGTTCTTTTTGGACTAAAATAGTTCCTTTTTGAATGACTTCAATGTTATTTTCTTCTAATAGTATTTTTTCGTTTTTTGATTTTTCAAAACTTGATTCTAGCTTGTATGCCTCTTTTTGAAGATGATTGATACTCACATATTCCTCTTTAAAAATGGAAAATTTTGTATGTTCATCTAATCTTTTTTGATCTTCTTCAAAAGTAAGTTTGTCGTTTTTTAACTGTGTTTCTTCTTGCTCAATAATGCTAAGTTCTTGATTTGCTTTCAGTAAAGTTTCTTTGGCTATTTTGAACGTATTTAATTGTTCAAGTACTTCATTTTTTGACTTGAGTAAAGGCTCTTTTTGTTTTATTTCTTCCTCAATTACTTCAATTTCCTCATTTGTTAGCAAAACGGTTTCACCCATAATTAACTCTTGATCTGCCACTGCACGTTTTTTCTCATTATACTTGTGAAAAACATGGACGCCAATTTTGCGATAGATGGAAGTTCCTGTTATTTCCTCCAGCAATTTATTACGTTCGTCACGTTTTGCCAGCAATAATTTTGAAAATTGCCCTTGAGCTAATATCATTGACTGGACAAATTGCTCATAATTTAGTCCGATAAGCGCTTCATTTAGTTTAGGAACCTCACTGATGCTATTCGAAATAATTTGATTATTGTTTGAAACATGTGTTAATGTGACAGTTCGTTCAGACAGCGTTCGGTTTCTAGTTCTCTTTATTGACCAATTGGAGCGATATAACTCACCTTTGATTTCAAACAGAACTTCAGCGTAGCAATCATCTGTGTTTTTGGTAATAATAACTCCTTCACTTTCAATCGTGTTTTTAGAAATTGAGCCTTTAATCCGTGGGATTTGATTGTATAAAGCCAAGGTAATTACATCTAGAATACTGGATTTCCCCGAGCCTGTTGGTCCAGTAATTACAAATAAACCAGCATCTTTTAGCACTCCATCTTCAAAATTAATTTGGTGCTCTCCTTTGAGAGAATGAAAGTTTTTTAAGCGAATTTCACAAATTTTCATAGCTAGTTTTTTTCGTCTAAATTTTCCATAATTTCTTTAAAGGCGAGAATTAATTCCTGCGCATCATCAATTGATTCGTCCATTTCTATTCGTTTTTTGAATAAGTCGATGGCTTGAAAACTACCTAAATCATCTTCTTTCGATAAAAAACTGCCTGCTCCTTTTATTTTGTTTTTGAATTCAATCTTTCCTTTTACAATTTTGAATCTCTCATCAGTTTCCATTGAAAGGAGTCGTTCTAAACCTAAAATTGTTTCGTAGTTTTCATTTTCCTCTTCAATGATAAGTTCAATTAAATCAGTCAATTGAGAATCACTTTGGTAATTTTCTATTTTTGTTTCCACTTCATGTAAAGTTCCCGTCAATAAAATTAATTTTCGAAAGATTGGAATTTTAAGAAGTTGAATTTTTTCTAATTTGTTGCTGATTTCAACTAAAACTACTTGCTTTTCGTCTTTCTTTTCACTGAAACTCAGTTGAATGGGCGAGCCACTGTATCTGATGTGTTCATTCTCAACAATTTGCGGACGATGAATATGGCCAAGGGCAACATACGCTACTTCATTTCCGAATATGCTTGCTTCAACACATGCTTGGTTGCCAATTTGAATTTCTCTTTCACTATCAGTTACGCTTGCTCCTTTTGCAAATAAATGACACATGATTACTAAAGGCGAATTTTTGAAATTCATTTTGTAGAATTCATTGACTTTAAGGAAGTAATCTCTAATCCCTTTACGCATTTGTTCAACTTTGTTTTCATACGTTTCACCTGCAAAAGCTTGTCGAATGTCTCGATCACGCAAGTAGGGGACAGCTGCCACAATTAATTTTTCATTGCCTTTTTTAACTTCGATAAATAAATCAGCAATATTTTCTGGTGAGCCTCCTATTACAGATACATCTAGCAAATTCAGAAGTTCTTTGGGTGCATTAATTACTTGCGGGGAATCGTGATTTCCACCAGTAATTATCACTTTACAGTTTAAGGGAATTAAAGTTTTTAGAAAATTATAATATTGATTTAAAGCTTGTTGAGATGGATTGGCCTGATCAAATAAATCGCCAGACATTAAAAGTAAATCAATTTTTTCGGCCTGGATAGTAACAATTAGCCAAGAGAAAAATAAATTCATATCTTCCAAAAAATCAACTTTATGTAACTGTTTTCCGAGATGCCAATCGGCAGTATGTAAAATCTTAAAACTCATGGTTTAGCAACTTAGTTTGTAAACTTAAAGGACTAAAGGTAATAAAAAGATATGAAAGAAAAAATATAATACTCCCCATTTTTCGGACAACTGATTAAATTGTAATTTTAACAGTTG
>JBIKSI010000038.1:0-24804 GCA_044348665.1 Crocinitomicaceae bacterium | reverse complement strand
ACTATTCTAAATCAATTTTCTTTATGGAATTCAAAAAATCAAAGTGGCTTAACATTTCAAGAATGAACGAAATATTTAGTCCATTTATTTTCAATTTTAAGTTTAAAAGCCTAAATTTACACTTTTAATACCATTCTATTTTCAAACAAAACTATGAAAAAAATTCTTTTACTAAGCTTAAGTTTACTAAGTTTTTTAGCCTACTCACAACTTTATTCTTCCTGCAAAATCAATTTGAAACAAACTAGTTTAGAGCAATTAGCTCAATTAGGTATCGCTGTTGACCATGGTTCTCACAAAAAAGATCATCACTTCATTACCGATTTGTCGGAATTTGAAATGAAGATGCTAAAAACAAATCAAATAGACTTTGAAATTTTATTTCCTGATGTTTCCAAGTATTATCAAGAACGCAGTAAATCAAAAAAAATCGCTCGAAATGGAAGTTGTGGCAGTACAAATTCAATAGAAATTACCGTACCAGAAAATTTCAACCTTGGTTCAATGGGTGGATTTTACACCTACCAAGAATTTTTAGATGAAATTGATGCAATGCATACATTGTATCCAGATTTAATTACACTTAAAGCACCGATTTCAGACTTTCAAACACATGAAAACAGACCAATTTATTGGCTAAAAATCTCAGATAATGCAAGTAACGATGAAGCGGAACCAGAAATTTTACATTCATCTATACATCACGCTCGTGAACCAATGTCTTTGACAAGCACTGTTTTTTATATGTGGTATTTGCTTGAAAATTATGCGACAAATCCAGAAATTCAGTATTTGGTAAACGAAACTGAAATGTTCTTTGTTCCGCTTTTAAATCCAGATGGTTATATTGAAAATGAAACTAATAATCCAAATGGTGGTGGCATGCACCGAAAAAATAAAAGAAATAATGGAGATGGAACTTTTGGAGTTGATTTAAACAGAAATTACAATCACGCTTGGGGTACAACAGGAATCAGTTTTAACACTTCCTCCGATACTTATCCAGGAACAGGACCTTTTTCGGAACCAGAAACGCAAGCCATGAAATGGTTTTGTGAAAATAGAGATTTTACTTTTGCCTTCAACGCACATTCCTATTCTAATTTAATTTTGTTTCCAATTGGATCCGAAACAAATGCTTTCGCTGATGATCACGATTATTTTCAAACAATTGGAAATGTAATGACACAGTACAATGGATTCGTAGCGCAAAAATCTTCCGCTTTGTATCCAGCCTCCGGAGATTCAGATGATTACATGTATTTAGAAGACCTAGCGACTAAACCTAAAATTTTCGCATTTACACCAGAAATTGGGAGTGATGCTGATGGTTTTTGGCCGGCAGAGGTTGATATAACTGGAATTGCTCAAGGAATGGTTTTTTCAAACTTAGTCTTAGCTCATGCTCCGCATAATTATTGGACTGTAAGTGAAAACGACCCAAATTCAATCACCGAATTAACAGGCTTTTTTAATCATTCTGTGTTACGACTTGGTACTTCTGAAACAGATTTAAACGTGAGTATCGAAGCCCTTTCTGGAATTCAAAGTGTAGGTCAAGCGCAAACTTATGACTTAGCTTTAAATGTGGGTGCAAGTGGTCAAATATCCTACGTTCTCAATCCAAATATCAACCTTGGTGATGAAATAAAATACGTTCTTATTAGTGATTTTGGTAATTATACACATAGAGATACCATTACAAAAACTTATGGAAATCCAAGTTTACAATACGAGAATGAAGGAAATGATTTGACCGATTGGACTGGGAATTGGGGAGTTACAGGTGAAGATTTTGTTTCTCCAAGTACTTCATTTACAGATAGCCCAATGGCAGATTATGCGAATTTTACCACAAAAACACACGAATTTAATGAAGTAATCAATCTTACGAATGCAACCAGTGCAAAAATTCAATTTCAAGCAAAATGGGACATTGAATTAGCCTACGATTACGCACGTATGGAAGTGCAGGTCAATAACTCAGGCACTTGGATTGGTCAATGTGGAAAATATACTTCCATCGGAGTCGGAGGAAATGGTGGTGTTCAACCTGAAGACGAACCAATTTATGACGGAGTTCAAAGCTCTTGGGTCTTGGAGGAAATCAATTTGAACGATTATTTGGGGCAAGAGATTCGTGTTCGTTTTATTTTACGTGCAGATGGTGGTGTGAGAGGTGACGGCTTCTATTTCGATGATTTTCAAGTTTTATATAACGAAGAATCAACTTCAAATGTAATAGAAAAGGATTTCAAATTTCAACTTTTCCCAAATCCAAGTTCAGACAAATTCACCATTTCGACAGATAATTCAATGATTCATTCCAAAATTAGAATTGTAGATCAATTTGGAAAAATTATTCAGGAAGAAGAGGTAAATTACAACACCAACGAAAAAACTATTTCGAGCAAATCTTTTGCACCAGGAATTTATTTCGTGCAATTTATTTCAAAATCTGGAGTTCTTAATACTGAAAAATTAATCCATTATTAAATTTTGGTCTGACTTTTGTTTCAAAATAATAAATTCTGAATAAAAATTATGAAAGTTTGTTTTCAAATTGTAAGTTTTTGTGAAAAAATCAAAGTGACAATTTTGTTCTTGTTTTTGAGTATTAGTTTTTCTAGTTTTTCGCAATTAGCTCCATTTTTAGACTTCAATAATTTCTTTCGCACTTTTTATAAGAATTCTTTTCGTCAGTTAGAATTTCAGCGAATCAATTCTTTTGAAGCAAGTGATAATTTGATAGTTTATATCGATTCTCGTGGAGATTTTAGAGTGTATGAGAATGAAAAAGTACAAACTTTAACGAATCAAATTATTTCGTATAAACTTTCAGATGCACAATTAGCTTGGAATATTGGTCCTGCCCTATTCTGTTTGAAAAATGGCAAAAAAGAAATGTTAACCACTTTTGCTAATAACTATCAAGTTTCAGACAGTTTAATTATTTACGAAGACATGCGTTTTAACTCAGTTCATGTGCGAAGCAATTCAGGAATCTCTCAATTATATCAGGTAACTGGAGATTTGTATATGCCCACAAAAATTGGCGACAACACGGTTGTTTTTAGAGACAATGGAGATTTTTACAAATTTTTCTGGAACGAAGAAATCTACGACTTTGCAGTTTATACTAAAAATATAGATTTTTCTTGTGGACTGAACATCATTTGTTTTAATGACCCAATTAATCAAAGCTTTGCGGTTTTTGACAAGGGCGAAATTATTGACGTTGAAAGTATGTTCGCAAAAAAATACAAAGCTGCTCGAAACTTTGTTGTTTATGAAGATCAACAAGGAAATTTATGGAAATATGCCAATGGAGAAAAAGAAGAATTATCTAGTTTTGGTGTTTCATCTTGGGAAGCAGTTGATGATTTAATTGTTTGGGTGGAAAACAATGTTTTTTATTGTTATGCAAATGGAGAAAAAAAGATTATTACCAATTTTGTTCCTAAAGATTACAAACTAAAAAACAACACCTTAGTTTTTAGAAATAACATGGGCGGCGCGAGCGTTTATGCAAACAACAAAATCACAGAATTAAGCAACCAACAAAATTGCGCCTATTCGCTTTATGGAAATACGGTATTAGTTGAATTATTCAATAAATCATTTTTGGTTTATTATGAAGGTGAAATTTTTGAACCATGATGGGTTTCTCTTAAAATATACCCTAATACTTAGCCATGGCGTTCATGAATTTTTCAATTTTTGTCAGCATTGCATCGTTTGTACACCCATAGTTGTTTGCAATAATTGCAAATGCTAATTGTTTGCCATTTACCGTTTCAACGTAGCCTGCGTAAGATTTTATTTTATTCATGGTACCACTTTTAGCTTTTATTCTTCCATGCGCAGCTTGTCCGTAACAAACTTTGGATAAAGTTCCAGATTCTCCTGTAATTGCTAATGTTTCTTTAAAAAGTTCAGCATTTTTTGACAAATGCATGTACTTCAACAAGGACGTAAAATTTGTTGCATTTATAGCATTACTTCTTGACAAACCGCTTCCATCTTTCAACATTAAACCTGCTGAATTGATTTTTTTACTCCAAAATCGATTTACAATATAGAGACCTGTTTTGGTATCACCGATTGAACCTTTTTCTTTGCCTATCCAACATAGCAATTGTTCTGCAAAAACATTCACACTTTTTTTATTAGTCCACCAAGCTATCGAATTGATGGTTTTTCCATCGAAACTCAAAATTAATTGCTTTGAAGTATATCGGAGATTAGCTGAGCCCAAATTCAAATTTCTTGCACCAATTGCTTTTCCAGTAATTTCAATTCCTCTTTGCTTTAGGGTGCGCACAAATTCACATACAAATTGATATTCAGGATCCGGAAGTGTACCCTTCACCATAAATGAATTGGAATTTTTCGGCAAGTAACCTGTCCCAAATCGATCATAGGAAAAGGGTGCACCATAAATATAAGAATTGTCTCCTTTTGCCTTCGCTGATAAGATGTAATTGTTGAAATTTAAGTTTTCAATTTCTGGGAAAACGCGAATCAATGTAGCTTTCGTTCCAACTTTCCCTCCCACTTTCAGATAAAAACGCAATAAATTATCATAAATTGGTAAACCTGATGGTCCAGACCCATAATAATTTCCAATATCAGCCCAATTCCATCCATCAGGAACCCCTTGATAACCATATTCTGAACCATCTCCGATTAAGTTCCCATCTATTTTCCTCAAACCCATTTTGTACAAAGTATCCACCCATTTCTCAAGAAATTCATCTTCCAAACCTTCTATTGAATAAAATTTACTGCCTAAAGAAATGTCGCCACCACCGCGAACCCATAAATCTCCTTTTATAACTCCATTTTCATCAATTCTAGAATCACCATAAATACGTGTTTTCGTTTTGTAGTTTGCTCCCAAAATTTCAAATGCAGAAGCTGTAGAAAATAATTTAGTTGTTGATGCTGGAGCAAGGGAAATTTGATCATTATGACTAATGATTTTTTCGTTTGTTTTTAGATCAATTACTGAAATTGCGATCGAAGCATTTTGTACCCAAGGATCATTAATTAATTGATTTTTTGCAACAACGATGGGGCTTAAGCTGTCTTGCGAAAAGGTGGGCGAAAAAATAAATATTGCATTAAAAAATAAATATATCAACAAACTTTGTATCTTCATACCGGAATTTTTCTTCAAAATCAACATTTTTTTTTCAAAAATAAGCTTAAAAAAAATAGTATCGATAAAATTCACAAGAAAAAAATAGAAAGTTTATTATTATATGGTAAAAGTACTAACAATTGTAAATCGGTTTAATATTGGTGGAATTACCTACAATGTTACATTCCTTAATAGATTTATGAATGATAATTATGAAACTCTTTTAATTGGTGGTCATCATGAAGAAGGAGAAGCGGAATCACTTTATATTGTAAGAGAATATGGGGTTGAACCAAGATTGATCGACGCATTAAAAAGAGTCCCAAATTTGAAAAGTGACTATAAAGCCTATAAAGAAATTAAAAATATTATTAAAGAATTTAAACCTGACATCGTTCACACACATGCTTCAAAGGCAGGTTTTATAGGCAGACTCGCTGCCTTTTCTTGCAAGGTACCAATTGTAGTGCATACTTTTCATGGACATGTTTTTCACTCATATTTTGGAAAATTTAAAACCAATATTATCAGATACATAGAAAAAATGTTGGCTTGGAAATCGACAGGGATTGTAGCTGTTAGCGAAGTTCAGAAAACCGAATTATCTAAAACGTATAAAATTTGTGGAGTTGAAAAAGTGAAAGTAATTCCCTATGGGTTTGATTTACTTAAATTTAATTCCAAAGTCCAAACGGACAGAGTTCGAGTGAGAGAAGAATACAATATTCAGTCTGATGAAATTGCATTGGCAATTATTGGTCGAGTAACTGCGATAAAAAACCATCATTTTTTTTTGGATGTTATTGAAAAAGTATTAGAAAAAGGAATTCAAAAAATAAAGGTATTCATTGTTGGTGATGGCGATTTGATGTGTGAAATAAAGTTAAAATCCGAAGTAATAAATAATCAATACGGTGAAAAAATCATATTAACTTCTTGGATTAAAGATATTGCACAATTTAATCCAGGACTTGATATTATTTGTCTCACCTCCGATAATGAGGGTGCTCCAATAAGTTTGATAGAGGCCCAGGCAAGTGAAATTGCAATCATTTCGACAGATGTGGGTGGAGTTAGAGACGTGATGATAAATAATGAAACTGGTTACATCGTTGACAAAGGAAATTTAAAAGAATATACAGAAAAATTATGTTATTTGATTGAAAATAACGAAATTCGCAAACAGATGGGAAAGAATGGTTGGGAATTTGTAAAGAATAAATTTCACTACGACCGTTTAATTGAAGAAATGGACAGCTATTATAAAGAATTACTATTAAAAAATGGTATCAAAAAATAAATTATTTATATATCTCAACTTATCAATTTTATTCATTAGTTTGGCAGGATGCGGAATTAATAGTAATATTATGTTCAAAACTCCTAAAGGAGTAGATTACAAATATGACTCTATTCCAATGAGGCCGACCGAAGAATATAAGATTTCAAAAGATGACAAAATTTCCTTCACAATTAGTAACAATCTAGGTCATAAAATAATTGATAACCAAACTGGAGTTGGAGGTGTAAATCCAAGCACTTTGAATTCTAAAGAAATGGAATTTATCATAAAACAAGATGGTTTTGTTGAATTACCTGTTATTGGAAACGTGCATTTGGAAGGATTAACAATTTCACAGAGCCAAGACTCACTTGCAAAATTGTATTCAAAAGAACATCAAAAACCGTTTGTTCAAGTTAGAGTTACAAATCAAAGAGTGATCGTTTTTCCTGGAGAAGGAAGTGATGCCAAAGTAATTCCACTAACAAATACGAACACAACACTGATGGAGGCCATTGCTCAAGCAGGAGGAATTACCGAACGAGGTAAGGCAAACACAATAAAACTGATGCGAAAAATAAATGGTAAACGTCAAATTTATTTAATCGATTTGTCAACCATCGAAGGACTTACTTATACGGATATGATAGTGCAGTCAAATGATTACATTTACGTCGAGCCAGATCCAAGAATTGGACGAGAAGTTCTTCAACAAATTACACCTTTCGTTACAATATTGTCGAGTTTTGTAGTAGTTTTAACAGTTTTATCGAGAGTAAATTAATGAGCACATCAATTAATAAAAGCTTTATAATTAATAAAGGATACAATCCGCATCTACTTAGATCAGTGCTAAGGAGATACTGGTTTTTACCCATATTGTCAATTTTTATTTTTTTAACACTTTCATTTTTATATTTGAGGTATACTAAGATGGTTTATCGATCTAGTACACTTTTGCAAATAGAGAAAAAAGATCAAGGTAAAGAAATATTAGATTTAGAAAATTTATCCACAAAAACAAATAACATTAACTCTGAGATAGAACTTTTGCGCTCAGAGCTCTTATTTAGTAAAGCCATTGAGCGACTAAATTTGAATGTAAGCTTATTTTCAAAAGGAACCATTTTAACTGAAGAATTGTATCACCTAAGTACATTTAATGTTGTCCCTTTCGAATTAAAAGACTCTTCCATGTGCGGAGTTCCAATTTTTATTCAGTCAGACGGTAAAACTTTTGAATTCAATTACAATTTTAAAGGTAAAAATTATTCTCTGAAAGGTAAAAATGATAGTCGAGTATCAAACAAACATTTTGAAATAGAATTTAAAGTTATTGATTTATATGAATTTCAAAAACTGATAAACAAAAATGAAATTTATTTTACTTTTAATGAAAAAACTGCCTTAAACAAAAGATTAATTTCCGGCTTAGAAGTTCTTCAAGCAGACATTAATTCACAAACTGTAATGTTGAATTATAAAGGAAATAATCCTTTACTTTGTCACGATATTTTGGTTGCAGTTACCACATCTTTCTTTGAATACGATGAAGAGGCTCAGAAAAAATCATCTGATAATATTTTAAACTTCATAAACTTGCAATTAGATTCTATTTCAAATGAATTGAAGTATTCTAAAGATAGTTTAACGAGATATCTAAAAGTTTCAAACTTGCCCGACCCGGAAGAAATGGGTAAAAATATAGGAGATAACATTAATACGATTTCTGACAAATTATATGAACTAGATAATGAAATTAGTACCTTAAGATTGGTAAACAGTAAACTTAAAGCAGATCCAAATAGACTTGAAATTTATAAACTAATTCCTGAAATGTTAGGGAAAAGTTATGAAAATTCTCTCTCAAAACAAATTCAGGATTTATATACTTTACTCGAAAAAAAGGAAGATTTGCTATTTGAAATTACGGAAGAAAATTCTGTAATTAAAGATTTGAATGCAAAAATTAACAATAAAATTACATCAATCAAAAAAAGTGTCAGTGCAATTTTAGAAAGGTTGATTCAAAATCAAAAATTATTACAATCTAAATTAGGTGGGTTTGAAAGCGAGTATTATTCTTTACCTGATAAGAAAATGGAGTACAATCGTTTGAAATCCTTGCAAGATTTGAATGAAAAATATTACACAATTTTGGCAGAAAAAAAGGTTTTGTATTCTATTTCTAAAGCAGGATTCGCAAGTAATAATAGAGTATTAAGTAAACCTGAAATTTCTTATGTACCGATAAGTCCCAATTCTAAAATGGTTTATGGTGGGTTTTTATTTGTTGGTTTATTACTTGGTCTAACCTATCTTGCCTTTAAATACTTTACGTTTAATGAAATCAATAATACGGACGAATTAAAGATGTTATTACCTGAAAAAGCAAGTATCTTAGGAGCTGTTCCTGTAACAAAACGAAGTATGGACTTTTCTCAAATAATTGTCCACGACTCTCCAAAATCGATGCTTTCAGAATCCTTAAGAAACATACGAGCAAACATGAGCTTTATCAACAAAAATGCTCAAACTATTGCTATTTCATCTTCCATTTCTGGTGAAGGAAAAACATTTGTTGCACTTAATTTGGCAGCAATATTAGCAATGTCAGGTAAACGAACGATTGTAATCGATTTAGATTTGCGTAAACCGAAAATCCATCTCGGTTTTAACACCAACAACGACAATGGAATGAGTAACCTCATTGTAAATCAAATATCACTAATTGAATGCATTCACAAATCAGATATTCAAAACTTAGATTATATTACTGCTGGCCCAGTACCTCCAAATCCTTCTGAGCTGATATTAAGTAAAGATTTTCAAAATATTTTAGAGAAAATCAAAACTATGTACGACATCATTATTATTGATAACCCTCCAGTTGGTTTAGTTTCTGATGGAGTGCAAATTTTAGCTTCTGCGGACATTCCAATATATGTTTTTAAAGCACACTATTCAAAGCGTGTATTTGCTGAAAGAGTTAAGGAATTGTTTGAAGTTCAACAAATTAAATCACTAAATGTCATTTTAAATGGTGTTATCCCAGGAAGAGGTGGTTATGGATACGACTATGGCTATAACTACGGCTATGGTTATGGTTATGGTGGTGGCTATTACTATGAAGAAGGATCAAAAAACAAGCTAAATATCTTCCAAAAAATATTAAAATTTCTAAGAATAAGAAAATAATATGTATATTAAATTATTACAATTAGGTGGGTTTTTGCTTTCTGGAATTATCATTTCAATGATAATCAATGTACTTCTTTTGCGTTTTTCCAAATCCCTTGGAATTAGAAACAATAATGATGTTGTAATTCGTTGGAGTAATCAATCGAAACCATCACTTGGTGGAGTGAGTCTTTTCATAGTTTTTGTATTTACTACCATTGGTTTCAGTATTGTTTTTAGCGACGATGAATCTATTTTTAAAAACACTGAATTTATTGGTTTATTAACAGCTAGTACCCTTGCTTTTTTAATGGGACTAGCGGATGATGCTTACAACACCAGACCCCTAGCTAAACTTTTCATACAAATCCTTTGTGGTGTTGTTTTCGTGATGACAAATACAATTATTGATTTAAGTCACATCTATTGGATAGACGCAAGTTTAACCATTATTTGGGTAATAGCTCTAATGAATTCACTAAACATGCTTGATAATATGGATGGAATCACGGGTACAACTACTACATTTATTCTACTTGCTTGTCTGATTTCCTCTTTTATCATATTTGATTTTAATCGAAATATTTGGTCTATAATTCTTGTTGCCCAAATTGGTGCTTTATTGGGTTTTTTAAATTATAACATAAATCCTTCTAAACTTTTTATGGGAGACGCTGGTAGTCAATTTGTGGGATTATTTGTAGCCTTTTTTTCAATTAAATTTTTACTAAATGTGGGCGAATTAACAAATTCTCCATCATGGGTTGGAGCGTTTATTTGCTTGGTAGCTTTGACACCTGCTGCCTCTGATACACTAACTGTAATCATTAATAGATTAAAAAAAGGAAAATCGCCAATGGTTGGTGGAAAAGATCACACCACGCATCACTTAGTTTATGCTGGTTTAAATGACAGACAAGTGTGGTACGTTTTTACTTTTGTTTCATTTTTTTCCACTGCAATTAGTGTTTTTATGATTTATCTATGTAAATTAAAAATATTGATGCCAATTTTATTTTTTAACCTTTTTTTCATTGTAGTTTTTGTAATTTTGTACAGATTCACCATCAAATACCATCCACCGAAAGAGAATAAATAAATTATTTATGGATGAAAAATTTAAAGAAGACCAAACTTACATCGAGGTCTTCGGTGCTAGAGAACATAATCTAAAAAATATTGACCTCAAGATTCCAAGAAATAAACTGATTGTCTTTACAGGCTTATCTGGTTCTGGAAAATCCTCTTTGGCCTTTGATACGATTTTCGCTGAAGGTCAACGTAGATACATTGAAACATTTTCTTCTTACGCACGACAATTTTTAGGGGGATTAGAAAGACCAGATGTCGATAAAATTGAAGGATTAAGTCCTGTAATTTCAATTGAACAAAAAACCGTTTCTCGTTCTCCTAGATCAACTGTAGGGACCATCACAGAAATTTATGACTTCTTACGTTTATTGTTTGCACGTGTTTCAACCGCTTATTCCTGCGTGAGTGATGAAAAAATGGTAAAATATTCTGATGATCAAATTGTAGATATTATTGTTGAAAAATACGATGCAAAAAAAATTATCGTTCTTGCACCAAAAATAAAAGCAAGAAAAGGTCACTACCGTGAATTATTTGAACAATTACGTAAATCTGGATTTTCCAAAGTTAGAATAGACGGTGAAATCAAAGAAATCGAAAACGGAATGCGCCTTGACCGCTATAAAGTCCATGACATTGAACTTGTTGTAGATCGAATTGTTGCTGATAAAAAAGATAGAAAAAGACTTTACGACACAGTTTTACTAGCAATGAAACATGGAAATAAATCCATGATGATTATGGATTTTGAAACAAATGAAGTAAAACACTTTAGTAGAACCTTAATGTGCCCAAGTTCGGGAATTTCATACCCTGACCCTGAACCAAATTTATTTTCTTTCAATTCACCCTATGGTGCCTGTCCAACTTGCAGTGGTTTAGGTGAAATTTCTGAAGTTGATATTGATAAAATCATTCCAGATAAAAATATTTCCATCAAAAAAGGTGGGATTGCTCCTATCGGAGAATACAAACGAACATGGATATTTGATAAAATTGATGCTTTTCTAGCTCAAGAAGGTTTTACTTTGAATACGCCGATTAAAGACATTTCAGAAGACACTATTCATGTTTTGCTATACGGAAATGAAGGTTTGGAGCGTTCACCAAAAGATAAATCAATTATTTTTGAAGGAATTATTCAATTCGTTTCTAGACATTCTGAAGAAAGTTCAGCTGCCATTCAACGTTGGGCACAAAATTTCATGAATCGTGTTTTATGTCCAGAATGCAAAGGAACCCGACTTAAAAAGGAGGCTCATTTTTTCAAAATAGGACAAGAACATTTAGGGGATTTAGCCCAAATGGATATTCGTGATCTTGCTGTTTGGTTTGATGGAATTGAAAAAAAATTAGATAAACAAGAACTTTTCATCGGAACCGAAATCATTAAAGAAATTCGAACCCGGATCAATTTTATTCTTGAAGTCGGTTTGGAGTATTTGTCCTTACATCGATCTGCAAAAACCCTTTCAGGTGGTGAAGCACAACGAATTCGTTTGGCAACTCAAATTGGCTCTGAATTGATGAACGTTTTATACGTCTTAGACGAGCCAAGTATCGGTTTACATCAACGTGATAATTCGCGCTTAATTTCTTCCTTAAAACGCTTACGTGATACTGGAAATACGGTTATTGTTGTTGAACACGATCGTGAAATGATTGAATCCGCAGATTTTTTGGTCGATATAGGTCCAAAAGCTGGAGTTCATGGGGGAGAAATAATTAATGCTGCTCCTTTTTCAGAAATAAAAGTCAATAATTCATTTACCACAAAGTATTTACATGGTGAAATGAAAATTGAAATTCCTCAAAAAAGAAGAAAAGGAAATGGCAAAAAAATAAGTTTACTCGGTGCGAATGGTCACAATTTAAAAAATGTCGATTTGCATATTCCGCTTGGAACATTGACTTGTATCACAGGGGTTTCTGGTAGTGGTAAATCCACCTTGATACATCACACTTTGTATCCAATTTTAAATGCCCATATTTACAATGGTGTTAAAAAACCAATGGAATATAAAAGCATTAAGGGAATTGAGTTTTTAGATAAGGTAATTGAAATCGATCAAAATCCAATTGGTAGAACACCACGTTCGAATCCAGCGACATACACCAATGTTTTCACAGAAATCAGAACTTTATTCGCATCCATTCCTGAGGCACAAATTCGAGGCTATAAACCTGGACGTTTTTCATTTAATGTTGCTGGAGGTAGATGTGAAACCTGCGGTGGCGGTGGAATCAAAGTGGTAGAAATGAATTTTCTTCCTGATGTATATGTAGAATGTGAAAGTTGTCAAGGAAAAAGATACAATAGAGAGACATTAGAAGTTCGCTACAAAGGAAAATCAATCAACGATGTGTTAGAAATGACGATTGAGGATGCGGTTCCATTTTTTGAAAAAATCCCAAAAATTCATAGAGTCTTAGATACCTTACTTTCAGTTGGTTTAGGTTACATCAAGTTGGGTCAGCCTTCAACTACTTTGTCAGGAGGAGAGGCTCAACGTATCAAATTAGCAACAGAATTGTCAAAAAAAGGAACTGGAAATACGATTTATATATTGGATGAACCTTCAACAGGTTTACATTTCGAGGACATTAGAATGCTTTTGTTGGTTTTAAATCGATTGGTGGAAGAAGGCAATACGGTATTGGTAATTGAACATAATTTAGACATTGTGAAGGTGGCAGATTACATTGTCGATTTAGGCTTAGAAGGCGGAAAAGGAGGCGGACAAATATTGTTTTCTGGCACTCCAGAGCAAATGTTAAAACTTGCTGACGCAAAATCTCATACAGGAAAATATTTAAAAATTGAAATGAATTTGTAAGGAAATTTGATTTCAACAATCACATGTTTGCTTAATTTTTCACAATAAAAGTTGATTTAAGTAATTATTTAGTATTTTTAACTTTTAAAATTGCGAATACAAACAACTGAATTGAACCTATTCAAAACGACACTTCACTTTTCGCAAAATCAATATTAATTTAATTGTAAAATATGAATGCAATAAGAAAAGATTGGACAGAAATTAAAACAAACGACAGTTGGGCGATTTTTAAAATTATGTCAGAATTTGTAGAGGGTTACGAAAGAATGGCTAAAATAGGACCATGTATTTCTGTTTTTGGTTCTGCGAGAACTAAACCTGAAAACAAATATTACCAATTGGCTACTGAAGTTAGCGAAAAATTGGCGAAGGCTGGATATGGTGTTATTACAGGCGGTGGACCTGGAATTATGGAGGCAGGTAACAAAGGTGCTCAACAAGGTGGTGGGAAATCGGTTGGTTTAAACATTGATTTGCCATTTGAACAAAACCATAATCCGTATATCGATCAGGAACATAATTTAGAATTTGACTATTTTTTTGTACGAAAAGTGGTATTTGTCAAATACTCACAAGGCTTCGTAGTTCTTCCTGGAGGATTCGGTACTTTAGACGAAATGTTTGAAGCTTTGACCTTGATTCAAACAAAAAAAATCAATAAAAGACCAGTTGTTTTGATTGGAAGTGCTTATTGGACAGGTTTATTCAAGTGGGTTGAAGAAGTGATGTTACATGAGGAACACAACATTTCTGAACATGATTTGAATTTATACAAGATTGTTGATACTGCTGATGAAGCGGTAAAATACATTGAAGATTTCTACAGAAATCACGAATTATCACCAAACTTTTAGTTCTACACCAGGATTACACATTTTGTATTATTTACAGGTATAAAATGTGTAATCTTTTTTTTCAAAAGATAAATGCAAATTATTATCAGGCCAAAATCTTAATGATTATTGCTTTAGTAATTATATTAACTTATTATTCCTCTCACTAAATTATCTAGCCCTGATTGCAATGGAAATCCTTTTATGTTTTTCCAAAACAGAAAAGATTGAAATGAAAAGCAGGAATAGCTCCATTTAAAAACAAAAAAAGCCTCCACCAATGGTGAAAGCTTAATTTTTATTATTGAAAAATAGAAAAATTATTCTCCTACTACTTCAAATTTGAATGTTGGTTTCACACCTTTGTGTAAATTAGCTTCTGCTTCAAAAGTTCCAACTTCTTTAATTGGCTCGTCTTTGATTTTCAAAGATTTACGATCAATATCAAAACCTGCAGCTTTTAATGCTTCAGAAAGTTGAACTGTATTTACAGATCCGAAAATTTTACCGTTTTCACCAACTTTAGTTGAGATTGTAACAGTAAGGTCAGCTAATTTTGCAGCAATTGCTTCTGCTTCAGCTAATATTTTAGAATCTTTGTGTGCTTTTTGTTTCATTACTTCAGCATGTGCTTTCTTTGCAGAAGCTGTTGCCAATGAAGCATATCCTTGTGGGATTAAAAAGTTACGACCATATCCAGGTTTAACAGTTACTGTCTCGTCCTTATAGCCTAACTTATCTACGTTTTTCTTTAAGATAACTTCCATTTTACTTTAAGTTTTTATTGTTTGACAAGTCGCTTATTTTAACATATCACCTACGTAAGGCAAAATTGCTAAATGACGAGCTCTTTTAATTGCTTTGTTTACTCTGTTTTGGTATTTCGCAGATGTACCAGTGATACGTCTTGGAAGAATTTTACCTTGTTCGTTTACTAATTTCAATAAGAAGTTAGCGTCTTTGTGATCAATAAACTTAATACCACTTTTTTTGAAACGGCAGTATTTTTGTTTTTTAATATCGATGTTAATCGGAGTTAAATAACGAATATCGTTTGACATGTTTTTTAATTTTTAATGATAAATACTAAGCTTCTACGCTTGCAGGTTTTGCTTGACCCATTTTAGCTCTTCTTTTGTCAGCATAAGCTAAATGATCTTTGTCCATTTTCACGGTTAAGAAACGCATTACACGCTCGTCACGTTTGAATGAAATTTCAAGGTCATTGATAAGGTTACCTTGTCCTTCAAATTCTAACAAGAAATAAAATCCTGTTGTTTTTTTCTGGATTGGGTAAGCCAATTTTTTCAATCCCCAAGTTTCGCTGTGCTTAAGTTTACCACCAAAAGAGGCGATTTCACTTTCGAATTTTTGCACTGCTTCCTTTGCCTGATCATCAGACAAAACGGGAGTTAAAATGAAAACAGTTTCGTAAGAATTCATAAAATTTTTAATTTAATTAATAAAATAAGGGTGCAAAGATACAGTTTTAATTTTAATTCCACAATCTTTTCTTGATAAATTCATTTTTACTTTGTCTTTTCTAACTGCTACAAAGAATTTTGGAAAAATTTAACACGAAATAAGATAAAAAAATGTATCTTTGACCTCTATCAAAAATTTTCATGGAATATAATACGCAACGCGAACACATGATCCTACCAGAATATGGTAGAAACGTACAAAATATGATTGCTCACGCGATGGAAATCGAAAATCGTGAGGAAAGAAACAAAGCAGCAAATGCAATTATTGAGGTGATGGGGCAATTGAACCCTCACTTAAGAGATGTCGATGATTTCAAACATAAATTATGGACACATTTGTTCGTGATGTCTAATTTTGAATTGGATGTTGATTCTCCTTATGAAAGACCAAATAAAGAGGTTTTGTATGAGAAACCACAATTAATGGAATATCCAAAAAGCAAAATCAGATTTGGTCATTACGGAAAATATACGGAAAACATTATCAAAGAAATTGTTAAGGAACAAGACCCTAAAACAAAGGAATACTTGAAAAACACCTTGGCAAATTTCATGAAAAAACAATTTTTAGCTTACAATAATGATGCTGTTGAAAACGATGTGATTGCACAACAATTAGCAGAATTATCAAAAGGTGAGTTAATTCTTGAAAATCCAGATAGCTTAATGCAAACAAACCAAATATTGAGAACTTTTGGTTTAACTCCAAATAAACGTGGAAAAGTTGGTCAAGGAAATCAAAATAACAATTCAAAATTCAAAAAACCATTTAAAAAGAAATTTTAAGATAGTTGTTCTTTTACATTGTACCATCTTCAAAGTCTTAAAATCCTAAAATCATATTGTCTTAAAATCTATAAAAAATCTATGGCATCTTTCGAAATACACGGCGGTAA
Source organism: Crocinitomicaceae bacterium (assembly GCA_044348665.1). Lineage (GTDB taxonomy): Bacteria > Bacteroidota > Bacteroidia > Flavobacteriales_D > Crocinitomicaceae > M2408. The sequence continues at coordinate 8,048 of JBIKSI010000038.1, read as the reverse complement.
ACCATTAAAAGGAGAATTAATTCCACAAGGAGCAAAAAATGAAGCATTACAAATATTATGTGCAGTTTTGTTGACTCCAGATAAAGTGACAATTTCAAATATTCCTGACATCATTGATGTGAATAAGCAAATTAATTTGCTTCAAGTGATGGGAGTAAAAATTGAAAAAGTTGAGAAAGGAACTTATTGTTTTCAAGCTAAAGATATTGATTTAGCATATTTGGAAACAGAAGATTTCAAAAAACGTGCTTCTTCTTTGAGAGGTTCAATCATGATTGTTGGTCCTTTATTGGCTCGTTTTGGGAAAGGATTTATTCCAAAACCAGGTGGCGACAAAATTGGTAGAAGAAGGTTGGATACACACTTTGAAGGTTTGGCAAAATTAGGAGCTGAATTTAATTATGATTCAAGCGATCATTTTTACACCATCGAATCCGATCAATTAAAAGGAGCTTACATTCATTTGGATGAACCATCTGTTACAGGAACTGCAAATGTGGTAATGGCAGCAGTTTTGGCACAAGGAAAAACAACAATTTACAACGCAGCATGCGAGCCTTATTTGCAGCAATTGTGTAAAATGTTGAACTCTATGGGTGCAAAAATTGAAGGAATTGGTTCCAACATGTTGCACATTGAAGGAGTTGAAACTTTAGGAGGATGTTTTCATCGCATTTTGCCAGATATGATTGAAATTGGTAGTTTCATCGGTTTGGCGGCAATGACAAAATCTGAAATTACAATTAAAGATGTAAGTTACGATAATTTAGGAGTTATTCCGCAGGTTTTCAGAAAACTAGGGATTAAAATTGAGCGTCGAGGAGACGATATTTTTATTCCAGCTCAAGATTCTTACGAAATTGAAACTTTTATCGATGGTTCGTTATTAACCATTGCTGATGCACCTTGGCCAGGATTTACGCCAGATTTACTTTCAATCATTTTAGTTGTTGCGACGCAAGCAAAAGGTAGTGTTTTAATTCATCAAAAAATGTTTGAATCACGTTTGTTTTTTGTTGACAAATTGATTGATATGGGAGCGCAAATTATTCTTTGTGACCCGCACAGAGCAACCGTTATTGGAATGAATAACCAACATACCTTGAAAGGAATCTCAATGACTTCACCAGATATCAGAGCTGGAGTTTCTTTATTGATTGCTGCACTTTCTGCAAAAGGGAAAAGCACAATTCACAACATTGAACAAATCGATCGTGGATACCAAGACATTGATATTCGATTAAATAATTTAGGAGCTGATATACGTAGAATAGGATGATAAATATACTTACTTCGATTTTTTTAAAATCACTTTTTGTGGCTTCTATGCTGCAAAGTCCAGGCGTTGGAACTGCTGCACCTGAAATTGAATTGCAAAATCAAGACGGAAAAACGATTAAACTTTCCAAATTAAAAGGAAAATTAGTTCTAATTGATTTTTGGGCATCTTGGTGTGGACCTTGCAGAAAAGAAAATCCAAATGTGGTGGAAGCTTATGGGAAATACAAAAAATCAAAATTCAAAAACGCCAAAGGATTTGAGGTCTTTTCAGTTTCTTTAGACCGTGACGACAAGGCATGGCTTAAGGCTATTAAAGATGACAAATTAGCGTGGAAAAATCACGGTTGGGACAAAGAAGGTAAAGCCTCAAAATCTTACGGAGTTAGTTCAATTCCATCTAGCTTTTTGATTGACGGGAAAGGGAATATTCTTGCAGCTGGAAATTCTTTGCGCGGACTTGGTTTACATATCGAAATTGAAAAACAATTGAAGTGAATTCCTGAAAATAATGTCAAATAAACAACTTTGTCAATTATATCATTACGATGAAGAATCATTTCTTCGGACGCAAAACTCTCCTAAGTATTATGCTGAGAATTTCGCAGAATTAGAAATCAAAGGAAACCACGACAAAAAAAAACATTGGTTAAATTTTCATTCCATTGAAGACAGAGAAAGTATCGAGAAATTAGCTGAAAACTTAAAAATCGAACGACTCACTGTTGAAGATATTTATGCCGAATTGAAGCGCCCAAAATTAGAAGAATATCCAAATTATATATTTTTCTCTGTACGCTCAGCTTTGATTAAAGATGCAAACTCTAATCAACTTAAAAAAGAAAAAATCTCCTTTATTCTGAATGACGATTACCTGATTTCCTTTCAAGAAAAAAGTTCTGACCACTTTACGGATGTAAGGGATCGTATTGAAAAGAAACGAGGAAAAATTCGCATGAAAGGTCCCGATTTTTTACTTTTTAGAATGTTGGAAGCAGTAACCGATAATTATTTTGAAGTTTTGGACCACATTGTAGAGTCAATTGAAAAAATTGAAAATAAAATTTTATTACACCCTCAAAGTGATACTTTAAAAAAGATTGAGGTTGAAAAGCGTAAATTAATCGAACTTCGAAAAGTTGTTTTTCCCCTAAAAGAAATCACTTCGCAATTAGATAAATCGGAAAGTCAATTTATAAAAAAGGAAAATCATTATTATTTTTCAGATTTAAAAGATAACTGTTTGACGATTTTAGAGGAAATTGATGCGAATAAACAGATTTTGGAAGGTATGGCAAATTTATATTATGCAATTCAAGGGCAACGCATGAATGAAATCATGAAATTACTAACGGTTGTTAGTGCAATTTTTATCCCATTGACATTTATAGTTGGCGTTTATGGAATGAATTTTGATAATATGCCTGAAACGAAAACAAAATACGGTTACTTTTTTGCTTTGGGAGGAATGGCATTGATTGCAATAATTTTACTGTTTTATTTTAAAAAGAGAGGTTGGTTGAAGAAGTGATGAATGAATTAGTTACTAAATACTACAAAAAAAATGAAATTTATACTGCACTTTACAAAGGTAAAAGCATTGCTATTGTTTTTTATATTATCGTTTACAACTTTATTAGTAGCTCAAAATAAAAGTGATAGTTTACGCTGTTTTTGTTATTCCAGTGATACAAGCAATTTGAAAAAATTGCAAAATGTCTATACTGAATTACATGAATTAAGTCCTGGCTTTTTAAGCACGAGCTTATCTCTTATGGAAAATATGGATATTGTTTTATTGGAGAAATTCTATTTTTTTCAAAAAACAGCCAAACATCTAAAATATACGGTTACCAAGAACATTTTCGATTTACAAAACAAGAATTTATCAAAAGAGGACTCCATTAAACTTGCAAAAAATCTGGCGGTAAATGACTTTCTTCAATCAAACATTAAAATTTTCTCTTCAAAACTCAATGATTGCCTAGAAACAGAAGAAGGATAAAGATTCGTCTTAAAGAAAAATTTAATTCTACAAATAAATCCTAATTATTTCATAGAAAAAATCAGTTACGATAATTCTACTTATGATTTAGCTAATAAAAAATTTAATAGTTTAATTTTATTGGAAGAAAATCTATTGAAAGAATTACACAAAAGAATGAGAATTATGGATTTGGAAGACAGCATTAAATCCAAAAAAAATAAAAATTACATCCTTATGAAAGAAATCAAGGAGGATGCACTGCGCCAACTAGAAAAATATAGAAATCAAAAGTTAAATTTAGTTTACGCCTCTGAAGAAAATTTTTTTCCAGCTTTACAAAACGATCCTTTGTTATACATTGTTAAAAAGGTAATGGTTTACAAAGACACTAGTGTTTTTAGTGTTGCAAAAAATAACATGGTGCAAGTAATTATTATGAATAACACAATGTATTTATTTCAGAATGATTCTCTTATAAAGAAAACAGATGAAATTTCAAATGCAAACTCAAATGACGTTTTTAATGCTAAAAAACCATTGCCAATAGAGGAAGTGTCTGGCACGTTTTTTACCGTTCAAATTGGCACCTTTTCGAAGGAAAAAATGATGCAAGATCTAAAGGTATGTACCAATGTATTTTATAAAAAATTGGAAAATGACATGTATCGTTATTCATTTGGAGTTTACAAAAGCATGGATGATGTTGAAAAGGCTAAAAAATTATTGTTCCAAATTGGTTACCAGGATGTAATTGTTATTGCCTACAAAGACGGAGAGAAAATTACAATTGAAGAGGCAAAAACTATTTTGAAATAAAAAAACACCCTGCAAAAAAGTTAATATTTTGTTGATAACTATTGTCGTTAACCATTTGATTTAACTGGATTATCCGCTGTTAATTTTGTATATTTGCACCCTTACAAAAAATAAGATTTTCCAATAAAAAAAATATGAGTGAAGATTTAAAAAAAGACGACTATTCAGCGGATAATATCCAGGTCCTTGAAGGATTAGAAGCAGTTAGAAAAAGACCTGCCATGTACATTGGTGATGTGGGAATTAAAGGTTTACATCATTTAGTTTACGAAGTTGTTGATAACTCTATTGATGAGGCATTAGCAGGTCATTGCGATACAATTGGGGTTTTCATTAACGAAGATAATTCTGTAACAGTTAAAGATAACGGTCGTGGAATTCCGACTGGATTAACAGCGAAAGAGAAAAAATCAGCATTAGAAATTGTAATGACCGTTTTACATGCTGGTGGTAAATTTGATAAAGATACATACAAAGTTTCTGGTGGATTGCACGGAGTTGGTGTTTCTTGTGTGAATGCATTATCAACTCACTTGAGCGCAGTAGTGCATAGAGATGGTAAAATCTTTCAACAAGAATATAGCATAGGAAAACCGTTGTACGATGTAAAAGAAATTGGAGTTTCTGATAAAACGGGTACTGAGGTTACTTTTAAGCCAGATGGTTCAATTTTTGAATTTACAGAATACAACTACGACACCTTGGCTGCAAGAATGCGTGAATTAGCGTTTTTGAATAAAGGAATCACAATTACCTTAACTGATTTGCGTCAAACGGATGATGATGGGAAACATTTCTCCAACATTTTTCATTCAGAAGGTGGTTTGAGAGAATTTGCTCAATACCTAGACAGAAATCGTGAATCATTAATTCCAGATGTGATTTATTTTGAAGGAGAAAGAGACGGTATTCCGGTAGAAGTTGCCTTAACATACAACACTTCATATACTGAAAATATTCAGGCTTATGTCAACAACATCAATACACATGAAGGTGGAACACATCTTTCTGGTTTTAGAAGAGGTTTGACTAATACCTTGAAAAAATATGCAACAGATAGTGGAATTTTAGCTAAAGAAAAAATTGAAATTGATGGTGATGACTTCCGTGAAGGTTTGACAGCTGTTTTATCGGTTAAAGTACAAGAGCCACAATTTGAGGGTCAAACTAAAACTAAATTAGGAAATAGAGAAGTTACAGCGCCAGTATCGCAAGGTGTTTCTGAGATGTTAACTATTTATTTAGAAGAACATCCTGCAGAAGCTAAATTGATTGTTGAAAAAGTAATTTTAGCAGCTAGAGCAAGACATGCAGCCAAAAAAGCGCGTGAAATGGTTCAACGTAAAAATGTACTTACAGGTTCAGGTTTACCAGGAAAATTAGCTGATTGTTCAGAAAAAGATCCTGCAATGTGCGAGATTTACTTTGTCGAGGGAGATTCGGCGGGTGGAACTGCAAAACAAGGTCGCGATAGACATTTTCAAGCAATTATGCCTTTAAGAGGAAAAATCTTGAATGTTGAAAAAGCAATGCAACATAAAATTTTCGAAAACGAAGAGATTAAAAATATATACACTGCATTAGGAGTTAGAATTGGAACTGAAGAAGATTCCAAAGCTTTAAACCTTGAAAAATTACGCTACCATAAGATAATCATTATGTGTGATGCCGATGTAGATGGATCTCATATCGAAACATTAATTCTTACATTCCTATTTAGATACATGAAGGAATTAATCGAAAATGGATACGTTTACATCGCAACTCCGCCATTGTACCAAGTTAAAAAAGGAGGTAAATCCGATTATGCTTGGAACGAAGATCAACGTGATTTATTGATTGAACAGCTAAAAGGTGGTGGGTCTGAATCTTCTGTAAACGTGCAACGTTACAAAGGTTTGGGTGAGATGAACGCCGAACAATTGTGGGAAACAACCATGAATCCTGAAGGAAGAACTTTACGTCAAGTAACCATTGAAAATGCTGCTGAATGTGATCAGATTTTCTCTATGTTAATGGGAGATGAAGTTCCACCAAGAAGAGAGTTCATTGAGAAAAATGCAAAATATGCGAAAATTGACGCATAATTCATACACAAATTAAATTGAGACCTGCTGATTTTCAGTGGGTCTTTTTTTTTGCACTTCCTCAGCATGTTAGAAAGAAATTTTGTTTATTTCGTTTATTGTCAAGTGACAGCACTGAATCATAGCCCTGATTGAAATGGAAATCCTTTTTTGTTTTTCCAAAACAGAAAAGATTGTAATGGAAAGCAGGATTAGCTTCATAAAAAAGAAGACAATTATAAATCAATTAGTTCTTTTTCAAGCAGTGGCTTCGAGGAGTTAAATAATTTCTCTATTTTCGAATAATGTTTGATGATCAAGTCTAAGTTATTTTTTTGGTCGGCAAGTATTTCAATTTCACGAATTAATTCTCCCGCTTCGGTAATACCTAGCGTCAAAAATCCTCCTTTCATGCTGTGAGAATTAAATTTAATTTTCTCAAAATCACCTTCATCAATTGAAACTTTCAGTTCTCCCAAAATTTTAGGTGTATCATTCAAGAAAATCTGAATCATGTCTTTCAAAAATTCTAAATCTCCATCGGCGTGTTCCACTAAATAACTCAAATCATATTCCTTATTTACCTGAATTTGTTGTTTTTTATTTGCAGTATTGAGTAAAATTAAAATTTGATTTTTAAGTAGGGTCTGCTGAAAAAGTCAGACCCTAATTAAAGAATGTTTTATTTTTTCAATACCCATAATTTCTTTAAAATCTTTGGTATTTATTTGGCTTGGAATAAAAACAATGTGTACTTTTTCGAAGTTTTCTTTGTCCGAAAAACGAACGATTTCTACCTTTTTATTTTTAATCTTTTTATTTTCAAGTAAATCTTTAAGTGGTTCTTCGATGGGAGAATCCTTGTAAACTGCTATTTTAAAATGACTTGCATTGTATAATTTTTCATCCTCCCAATCAATGTATTTAGTAAAGTTATATACAAATGCTGCTTTGACTGCATATTCATCTGTTTCTTGACTCATATTTGTTGCATAATGTGTTGACTTAATGAAACTCACTAAGAAAATAGGGACAACAATATATGTAAATAGTTTAAAATACATTTATTTAAAGAAGATTCTTCCTTCTTTTTTAGGTTCAATAATTCCGTTGATAATGATGCAATCTTTTACAGCGTTTGTTTGGTTATCAGAGAATTTCTTCTTGTAATTTATTGCAGTATTTTTTAAGGTAACATAGCCATCATTGCCTTCAGCTATATAATCCGAAAACAAAACATAATACACTTTATTGGGGATATAAGAAACTCCATCAATATATATGGAATCAATTCTTTGTCCAGGACTTTCAATGACAGTTTCCTCAATATTCAAAATTTGTGGTAATTGAAGTGTATCAATTTTATACTTAATTTCTTTGGAGCACTGTAAAAATGGTCCTTTTGCAAGCGGATATTGAGCAACTGATCGTTCTAATATTTCTTTCAATTGTTGACCAGTAATTTGAACGATGTAACTTGAGTTTTCGAAAGGTAGCATTTCGTCTACCATTTCAGCGGTAATCATTCCTTTTGGGTAAATTCCATCTGGACGCAATTGTGAATTGTATCGAATATTTCCTCCATTTATCAAAACAAAATCTATTTGTTCACCTTTATTTTCATAATAAATCTTTAAAGCATCACAAATGAAATTTCCTATTTCAGCTTCCCCTTTTCTAATGTATGTTTCCTTTGCGTTTAAATCAATTGACGAAGTTCCAATCTCCGTTGAAGTTGGTTTTCCGTCTGATTTTCGGCATGAAAAAATCAAGCCTGAAAAAAGAAAAAGCAATATAAATGATACAAACTTATTCATTTTTAATCACTACTAACCGACTAAAATATTTTAATGAAAAGGGCTAATTTTTGAAGTTAGCCCTTTTTTTCGTACTTTTTCAAT
>JBIKSI010000037.1:0-24962 GCA_044348665.1 Crocinitomicaceae bacterium | reverse complement strand
TGGATTGTCTGTACCTTCCGATGCACCTCAGGTAATTGAAGATATGGTTACCGTTTTTTGTCCAAAAGGATTAGACGCTACCAAAAAAACAATATTGAAAGCAATTTTAACAAATGGTTTACCAGATTTTGAATGGACTTTGCAATACAATGAATACCTTGCCGATGCTTCAAATACTGTTGTTTCAGATCCAGTGAAATTAAGAGTTGCTTTGACATTAGACCAACTATTTAAGTATCCAGAATTTCAAACAATTTAATAAACTTACCTCATGAAAAGAAGATCTTTTGTAAAAAACTTATCACTTTCTTCGGTTGCAGTACCTTTTATTTTTAAGGACTTAAAATTTGAAGGTGTTTCTAAAAAATTGTTTGATTTTTCTCGCTCAGCTGAAGATAGAGTATTAGTTTTGATTCGTTTAAACGGGGGGAATGACGGTTTGAATACGCTTATTCCACTTGATCAATATGATAATTTGGTAATTCAAAGGCAAAATATTATTCTACCCGAAGCCTCAATTATTCCATTGAATGCAACAAACGGATTTCATCCTTCTATGTCAGGAATGGCAGGCATGTTTGCTTCAAATAATTTGGCAATTATACAAAATGTTGGTTATCCCGAACAAAATCGTTCTCATTTTAGATCGATGGATATTTGGTCTTATGGAAGTGATGAATTAGCAACAAATACTGGTTGGTTGGGAAGAAAATTCGATGCACAGTTTCCAAATTTCCCCGAAGCATATCCAAATGAGGATAATCCGGATCCTTTTGCAATCACGATGGGATATGAGGTTTCCTCCACCTGTCAAGGTTTGGTAGGGAATTTTTCGCACACCGTTTCCGATCCTTTTCAAGATGTAAATGTGGGCACAGGTTCTTCACCAAATGATGGAACTTATTATGGAAGCCACATGGAATATTTGAGTACAATTATTGCTCAAACGAATGCTTACGGAAGTCAGGTGAATGCTGCGGCTGATGCTGGAAGCACCCTTTCGACTTTATATGATGATGAAAATCCGCTGGCTGTGCATTTGAGATACATTGCTCAAATGATTTCTGGTGGTTTGAAAACAAAAGTTTACATTGTAAATATTGATGGATTTGATACACATTCTGCGCAAATTGAATCAGGAAGTTCCTTGACTGGAGATCATGCAGATTTACTTAAAAAACTTTCGGATGCAATAACTGCATTTCAGGATGATTTAAATCTTTTGAACCTGAATCAACGTGTTGCTGGTATGACATTCTCTGAATTTGGCCGTCAAATTGCTTCCAATGCAAGTGATGGAACAGATCACGGAGATGCTGCTCCAATGTTCTTATTTGGCTCTTGTCTCAGTCAAACAATTTTAGGACCAAACCCAACAATTTCAAATACTGTTGAAGACCAAGCAGGAATTCCAATGCAAATTGATTTTAGGGACATTTACGCATCTATTTTAAGAGATTGGTTTGAAGTGGATGAAACGGAAGTTCAATCATTGTTTGAGCATACAGTTACCTTTTACCCAATTTTAAGGGCTTGTAATTTAGGAATCAGTGATTTATCAAAAATTAGTTTTGATGCATTGGTTTATCCAAACCCTTGTGTGACCCACGCAACAATAAAATTTTTGTGCAAAGATGAATGGGTTAAAATTGATGTTTACGATTTAAATGGAAGGCAAATAAAAACCTTGGTTGACAAAAAATTAGACCCAAAACATCATGAAATTGAATTTGAAACACACGATTTACCTTTAGGAAGTTACCAAGTTTATATTCAGAAAAAATCAGGGAATGAAACGGTTAAATTCTTGAAGCTAAAAAGTAATTAAGGGATTGTTAAAAATTTGATGCAAAAAAAAGAGCTAATTGATTTAAATAATTAGCTCTTTTTCGTTATCTGTTATTTTTATTTAAAGAAGTATCCGTAAATATCATTTCCATTAGCGTATAGTAATAATCCTAATAGGAGCACAAAACCTACATATTGAGCATATTCTAATACTTTTTGTGGCGCCTCTTTTCCAGTTATGATTTCATACAATAAGAAAACAACATGACCACCATCTAAAGCTGGAATTGGTAAAATGTTCATAAATGCCAAAACTATTGAAATAAATGCTGTGTTTAACCAGAATAATTCCCAATCCCAAGTGGAAGGAAACATTTTACCAATGGAGCCAAATCCACCGATGGAACTTGCACCTTTTTTAGTAAACAAAAACTTTAATTGTGCAGCATAGTCACCTAAAGTATTCATTCCTCGGTTTAAACCATGTCCAATACTTTCACCAAAACTAAAATCAAAATGTTTAATTTGTTTTTGGTCAATAATTTCTGTTCCATTAGTCGTAAATCCAAATTTGCCTTCGTATTTTCCTTCAGATGGAATTTTTATCTTTTTTGTTAAAGTATCTTTTGATCTTAATACTTGAAAATCAATTGTTTTCCCCTTTGCGTTATAAACCATTGCTTGGAAATCATCGTAGTATTCAATGGCGTAACTTTGAATACTTATAATTTTGTCTCCTTTCTTAAGGTCTAACTTTCCAGCTGGTGCAGCTTTATCAATTTCGCCAATTTCGACTCCTAAAACACGCGGAGTAAATGCTGGAAAAGCACCTTTTTCAAACAATTCGTAATCAATATTTTCGGGTAAAGTTATTGTTTTAATGCTGCCGTTAGCTTTTTTTACCTCAATTTTTCGTCCATCACGTAACATGATTTCTGAATTAGATTCCAAGATGTTTTCAACTTTGACATCATTAATTTTCAGAATATTATCACCTGATTCTATTCCGTACTTTTTTAAGTATGGATGCACTGAAATACCTGCTTTTAAATCATTTGGGTTTAATCTATCTTCTCCGTAAGAAAAAACAATTAAAATATAAATCAAAATACCAAGCAATAAGTTAACCGTAACACCACCGATCATGATAATTAGTCGTTGCCAAGCTTTTTTCGAACGGAATTCCCAAGGTTGTGCTGGCAAAGCTAATTGCTCTTTATCCATAGATTCGTCCACCATTCCAGATATTTTTACATATCCACCAAGCGGTAACCAGCCAATTCCCCACTCGGTGTCACCAATTTTTTTCTTAAATACAGAAAACCATGGATCAAAAAATAAATAAAATTTTTCTACACGTGTTTTAAATAATTTTGCTGGAATATAATGTCCCAATTCATGCAATACAACAAGAATTGAAAGTGATAATATTAATTGTGCGGCTTTAATCCAAAAATCCATTTTTAAGCTATTGTTTAATTTTGAGTGACAAAGATATGATTTTGAACGGAACTACGAATAATTCTAACTTACTATTTATTGTCTTCTTCCAAGGAATAAATTTCATTTTGAATGAAATAGTCAATAATTGCTTCTTTAATCAAATGCTGTTGGTCTCGTTCATTTAGAGGAGGTAGTTCTTCTACCAGTTTAAAATGGGGCCAATTTTCTTCATCACGTCCAATAAATTCGTAGTGCCCATGTGGCTCTAATAAAGTGCAAATTGCCACGTGCATTAAATCCGTTTTTTCATGTTTCTTGAATTTCTGGTAACCCAAACCTAATTCTTGCACTCCAATTAAAAATAAGATTCCTTGGGTATCTAAACCACCACCAAAATCTTCTTCCAATTTCTTTACTAATTTTTGAAAGCGTAATTCTAAATCATAATCCATAGAAACAAAAGTAAACTAAATTATTCAAAGCTTAAAATTATTACAATTTTTTAGCATTTCTTTATTCATAATTATGCTTTTTGATACCTTTTTCCGGGAATTGATTTCAAAATGGATGCAAATTCTAGACTTAATATACTTGCATTTAATTTGGAAAATCCTAATTTTGAATGAAACATAATTTCGTCAAAACTTAATTCATTGCTAGTGTTAAAGCATTCCATGATTAATTTTTCTTCTTCATTTAAATTTTGGAATAAATCTATTTGCTTGGTTTTTTTTTCCTTTTCATCATTCCATTCCATGAGTCTTAAAAAATCTTTACTCCCAGTAATTAAATGTGCTTTGTCTTTTTGAATGAGAAAATTACATCCTTTCGAAAACTCACGTCGTACATCTCCTGGAAAAGCAAAAACATCTCTGTTGTAATCATTTGCAAGTTCGGCAGTAATGAGCGAACCTCCTTTAGTTCCGCTTTCAACTACAATTGTAGCATCACACATTCCAGCGACTATTCGATTTCTCATCGGAAAATTTTCTCGATCGGGATTAGTTCCATTCAGAAACTCTGTTAGTAAACCTCCGTTTTCAAGCATTAATTTTGCTGTTTTTGCATGAGTTGATGGGTACAAACGATCCAATCCATGTCCCAAAACGCCAATAGTTTGAATGTTGTTTTTTACGCAAAGTTGATGTACAAAGATATCAATTCCATAGGCCAAGCCGCTCACAACGAGAATGTTTTTTCCAACAAAAGAATGTACCAATTCTTCACAAATTTGTTTTCCATAATCACTAGCATTGCGAGTTCCTACTATTGCGACTACTTTTTTGATATTTGGGTCCATGTTTCCCTCGGAAAACAAGAGTAGGGGAGCATCAGTACATTCATTTAGTCGTTTAGGGAAACTTTCTTCTGTGAAAAAATGAGATTTATATTGAGTTTGACTATAAAATTTGGTAAATGGTTCAGCCATTTTTAAGGCCAAATCTCTATCTAAGTTTCGAATTAACTGTTCGCCAAATCCTGGAATTTGTAATAAATCTTTTTTTTTGATGTCGAAAAAATCATCAATGTTGTCTAAATGAGATAAAATTGTTCTGATGCGACGCCTGCCAATATTGGGTAATAAGGTTAAGGCGATTTGTTTTTGTAAATCGGTATTTTTCAAAATTATAAGGTTTAGTAGATTAAAGTTACAATTATTTTTTAAAAATAATCGTATTTTTATACAAAATTTTAAAAAATAAATCTTGAAAGTTTTAGGAATAATCCCAGCCCGTTTTGATTCTTCTCGGTTTCCGGGAAAACCCTTGATTGATTTGAAAGGGAAAACAATGATTCAACGCGTTTATGAAGGTGCCTCGAAATCTACTTTGTTAGATGAGGTTATTGTGGCGACTGATGATGAGCGAATTTTTGAAGCTGTCAAATCCTTTGGGGGGAAAGTGATGATGACATCAAAAAATCATCCAAGTGGAACCGATCGTTGTGGAGAAGTTGCTGCGAAATTAACTGATTATGATGTTGTTGTTAATATTCAAGGAGATGAACCTTTAGTAGATTTTCGTCAAATTGATTCTCTTATCCAAGCTTTTGACGAAAGTACCGTAAAAATTGCAACTTTGGCAATAAAAGAAATAAGTATTGATGATTTAAACAATTCAAATCGTATTAAAATTGTTTCAGATTCTGAAAATTTTGCTTTATATTTTTCAAGAAGTAATATTCCAAATAGTGCCAATTTTTCTGGTGATGCATTGAAATATTATCCATTTTTGAGACATATTGGTTTGTATGCGTACAGAAATGAAACCTTACAAGAATTAGTCAAACTTCAAGCTACTGAATTAGAGCAAATCGAGTCACTTGAGCAGTTGCGTTGGATGTATTATGGGTATAAAATCAAACTAGTTGAAACGCAAATCGAAACACCAAATATTGATGTGCCAGCAGATTTGGAAAAGGTTTTAGCTTTACTTAAGAATTAAAACCCTACAAAATCGGGCGTTCGAACAGCAATAAATGACTTTATTATTCGTTCACCAATTCCTGGCACATCTACGTGGATTAAATAAACACCTGATGCAACAGGGATTCCAGCCTCATTAACTAAAAGCCAATCCTGGAAGGTAATTGGATTTGATTTCTTGAATGTCTTGATTAATTTCCCTGAAATATTGTAAATTTTTATGGTACATTTTTCTGGTAAATTGGTAATTTTTACGCGAGTATCGACCTTGTTTTTTTCATATTCTGAGTAGGCATAATACGGGTTTGGGACAACATTGATTAAATCAAGTGCTTCCTTTAGTTTTTCGTCTTGAGAAATTTCTGTTGATAGTTTATCCATTGACCATGAATACATTGGACGGCCGATGTTTTTTCCTGTGGCAACAAAATCATTATATTCTTTATTTATTCTGACTCTGATTTTTACATCTGAAGATAATAGTTCTTCGTTTTCTGTTAAAATCGGATTTGCAATCCAAGTTAAATTCATGTAAATATCTGAATATTTGCTGGCTGTTGTTTGTGCCTCGAAAAATTTATCGTAAACCCAATTATTTTGTCCGTCGTAGTAGGGACAATTTTTTGACTCATCGCTGTCTCCATTGATTCGGTATCCAAAAACATAGATTGGATGTTGTCCTCCAAATAAAGGTTGACCTAAATTATTTGTAAATCTTGAAGTAGGATTCCAGATTAAATCAGCTCCATTTTCTGCTCCCAAAAATGAATTTTCTCCAAAAGCAATGTGCAAACGCATTCCCGTTTCAACATCAATGGCATAACCAGGGAACCAAGACATGCCATATGTCCCAGTTCCATCAGGATTTCCATTCTTGTCCACACTTAAGGTTTTTCTCAATGCGCCAGGTTTGGCTGAGCCTACATTTAAAGTAGAATCTCTACCCAATTCAACAACGGCGCAGCGTGTCCAATGTGACTTATCTGAGGTTAAAATTAGGTCAATACTTGGTGCACGGGAGATACTATTTCTATTTCTTGTATTTGCAAAAGTTGAAAAGGTTGCAGGATAACAGAGTGGCATGTTCGCACCTTGATACCCAACTAATCTATATGGAGCAATTCCTCCACCTAAAAACTTTGCATAAGCTTTATCTACATCTTGACCGACTTCATCCTTATACAAGCAAGGATTATTTATTCCAGCTACATCATCACATTCATCTGCTGGTGCATCATAGCCACCACTGCGAATCCAGTTAGTTGGGAAGAACGCATCATTATCTTGAATAAATGACAACCAAGGTTTTGAAGAGTCTGCAAATTCTACAGTTCCACTTATTGGATCAGAATATCTTTGATACTCAGGACCTGAACCAGAAGCAAAATAATACTCTTCTTGAGATATTTGAACAGAAATTCCCCATTCAGGAATCAATTGTTCGTTTGATTTTTCAATCGTGTTTTCTGATAAAACAGAATCTAATAGTGATCCATTTTCCTCATCGTAACGATAAATTACCCAAGAAGCAGTATCTGTTCCACTGTAATTTACAGCTTCATTAGTTGCTACACCATTGTTATTGATGTAATTTCTGAATTTACATTCAAAATAGCCGTCTACTAAATTAAGTGGATCAATCACTTTGATTTTTAATGGTCCAGCACCCTTTTTGTAAGTTGGATTCTCCATAAATCCATTTTTTAGAATGTAATCTATTGATTCATCTGTCAAATCAACTGTATTATTCCCATTTCCACGGCCATCCAAACGTGTAATTTCTGGGGATATTCCGTATTCCAAATAATGTATTGTTCCCCCAGCTTCTGGCATTGGATTGTGAGGAATAACCTGAATCGATTTTACTTCTCCCAAAGCAGCTTTTCTACTTGGTAAAAATGATTTTTTTTGTCCATCAAGTGCTTCAGGGTCCGTTGGATCATAATTTTTGTAATTATTATAGGCATAAGAAATTGCCATATAATAATAGGATTTAAAATTGACAAGTTGTCTATCTCCTAAGGCAAAAAGATCTTCTTTCACTTGAAAACTGTGACGTATTCCTTTGTTTTCTCCAATTACTTTTTTGACAGGAACCGAGGCAGCTAAATCCTCATCAAATTCGAAATTTATGATAGATGATATGTTATCTTTTAAGTCACATTGTGCTACCAATCTTGCTTTCGTTGGGTCTTCTAATTCTGAAGCAGAAACGGCATCGTTTTTTAATTGATAAATAAGGTAACCTTGAAAGCGATAAAATTTATCAGCATCTTGGTTTTCCGAAACTATAAATGGATCAAATTCCTCATATTTTTCTTCAAAATTATTTGAATTGCTTGGGTTGCTAATTGTTAAGATTACCTCATTTGAAAGTTCCTGAAAATTTAAATCAGGAGCATGTGGTGCATCCAATACTTTGAAGCAGTTCTCAAAAAGTGCTTGGGCTTTATCATCAGCTCTTTTCAATACTTCAACTGAAGCAAAAGGTCCGCCACTAGTAGATCTCGCCCAAACCACACCAACTGTAATATTGTTAACAGCGCCTGGTTTCAAAACAAAAGGTCCAGCGGATTGTAAAAACCTTCTGTCATAAGGTTCATTTCCAGCAGTTTCTTCTGTCCAAACAGCTTGAGCGATTCCATTCGTTCCCCAGCCAAGTGGATCGGTATCTCCCGGAAACATAAAATCACAAGGAACACTAGGATCGGCTCCTTGATCGGAAATATGACCGCTACCTCCGTAATAGAATGGAGTTCCATCTTTCCAAAAACCTCTTAAATAATTGTAGTAATCTGTCGCCTTTGTTGGATCGGTTTGATTAATATTGGCAGAACTTCCAGTATTTATATAGTATAAGAATCTACGCATTCCAAATCGTTCGTTATCAACAACTCCATCACCATATCCTATTCCGTTTAAAGCCTCGTTATCGTTGATTCCAAAGGCATTGTCAATACCATCATTATCCTGAAAAGGACCTTCAAAGAAGTCAACGCCAACTGCAGGTGGAGTATATCCGTAACCTTTAAATCCAACATTGTCACCATCGTAACTATCGCCATTGTATAGGTACGCAAGTCCACGGTTGACATCACAACCAACATAATCGTCAAATGGGTCTCCTAAGGCTCCGTCTACAAAAGATCCAAAATAAGTGTCTTGTAAAGTTTGAGTTCCTCGATTTATTAATTCGTAATTGTAAAAGGTCATGTTATTAACCTCGTCATTGGTGGCAAAGGCAAAAGCTTGAGCACGAATTTCCATACCAATTGGATCTGCACCTGTTTCTGTATGAATATTTCCTTTATCATTCATGACCCACCAAAAATTTTCATCTCCATAAAGGCTGACTTTTCGATCAACTTTACAGGTCTTATCTTTTTTGAAATCATACCAAGGATAATCACCTTGCTCCCAATTGTAGATGCCATCTTCATTTCGATCATAAAAAGGAGCCAAATAAAAATCTTGCCCCAAACTTACATCACCATGAGCTGGCCAGTTTTTTATAATATCCGGGATTTTATAATTTGGAAATAATTGATTTTGCTTGTTTGTACCATTTAATTGATCATTTATTCCTGTTTGATACCAAGAATCATAAGTTTTTATTTCATCTTGTTTGGTAATAAAATGCTTATCAAATTTGGCACAATTTTCATAATCTGTTATTGCAGTTCCAACACTTAAAGGTCCTGTCCAATAATCCTGACCTTCTCTATATCGCAATGCTGCCAATTTTAGCTGTCCATTTACATCTGTTCCTCCCAACCACAAGGCGGAAGTAAAAAGAGCCATGATTCCTGAGTTTTTTGGAACTTCATATTGAGAAAAATTTTGATTAGGGACCTGCCAAAGATTTCCAGCTGTATGAACCATTGCCCTTACATTATTTGTTTCTAAAAACGTGGTATGATTCGGGGGAGTGCAATTTGCAGCTTTTTCAATTTGTGAAGAATTGAAGTTCGGTTTTGCCTGTTCACCTTTATATTTTTGAGAAAAAACAAAAAATGACACTTGAAAAACAAGAAATATTGTAAAATAATGTTTCATAAGGAATTACGAAGATAATAATTTATTTAGCTAGCTATGCCAATTAACTAAAAATTATTTCATCAAATTCACATGGCCGGTAATTTGCCTTTTTTCATTTTTTTCCTTTTCTGTGAATTCAATGATCCATACGTAAATATCTTCTTTGGCGAGTTTGTCACCATAAGTGCCATCCCAACCTGATTTTGTATCAAAGCTTTCAAAAACGATTTCACCCCATCTGTTGTAAATCCTTAAATGGTAGGAATCTTCAACATAGCCTTCTGTAAATACTGGCTCAAAATAATTATTGAATAAATTCCCGTCAGGAGTGAAAGAATTTGGCACATAATAAATTAATTGCCCTGGCACATCAATGATTTGTTGCATCGAGTCACTACAATAATCATTCGTAGTATAAATATTCACGACAAATTCTGATTGATCAGAAATATCAAAGAAAGTTGAAGGGTTCTGCAAAACAGAAGTAGAATCACCATCAAAATCCCATAAAAACGAAGTGTAATTTACAGAATTATTAAAGAATTCCACTTTTATCTGACTTCCATCATTAGAAATAACATTGTACGCGAAGTCGGCATGAGGTAAGCTTAACACATGTATCGCATCCTCAAGAAATAAGGTTCCTTCACATGTATTACCAATAGCAGCTGTTAATAATAGGTCGTAAACCCCAGCATTATTATAGGTATGAATAAC
This sequence comes from Crocinitomicaceae bacterium, assembly GCA_044348665.1. Taxonomy (GTDB): domain Bacteria; phylum Bacteroidota; class Bacteroidia; order Flavobacteriales_D; family Crocinitomicaceae; genus M2408. The sequence continues at coordinate 14,551 of JBIKSI010000037.1, read as the reverse complement.
ATTTGAAGTGGAGGTACTTGTAAAACCATCCCCAAAATCCCAAGTTAAGCTTGCATTTGGATTGTCTACATTTGCAATTAAATTTACAGTAAATGGTAAACAGGAAATTGTATCGAAATTTGAGAGTGTAATTGTGGGTACAGGGGTAACTGTTAATTCAATGGTATCTCTAAAAATACAATTTTGACCAGATGAAACTTCACACCAATATTCACCTGAACTTGTTAGGTTAATACTTGAATTGGATGAGCCATCACTCCATTCAAAGGAATTCCAATTTCCAGGTGCATTTACCGTGATATTTTCCCCTGAACAAATCGTTAGATCAGAACCTAGACTAAATTGAGGACTTGTTTGAAAAGTTAAACTTAAAATAGTATCAAATTCACAGGCAAAGGCGTCCAAGGATGTAATTTCTAGTTGCACGGTGGCATTTGCGTTGATCGATGCTGTTGATTGATTCTGATTACTAAGCAAGGTAGCTGTTGCACTAATCCAGGTGTATGTGAAATTTGTTTGACCATTTGACATAAGAGGATTTGCCTCCAATTCATATTGCGTCTCTGTACATGGGATCAAATCAATCACAGGATTGAAAGTGATGGAATGATAATTAATCGTAACTTGATTATCGCTTGGGCAAATATTAGAACTATTGCTTTCATAAATGTAAACGCCTGGCAAGCTTGTCCCTGGATCAAAAGTCCCCAAATGAGCATTAGTTAAGGAGGAAGGACCAGTCCAAGTGCCATTTGTTGGGATATTACTAGTAGTAAATAAATCAAAAAGATTCAAGTTTGCTGATGAGGTACATAAATCAAGGTCGATACTTTCCGGAAGAGGTATTAAGGTTACAAGTAAATCTTCAGAATATACTTGATTGTTAAATTCAACGCTTAATGTATAAGAACCTGATTGACTCGCATAAAAACTTGTTTCACTTAGTGGAACTCCCATTCCGTCATTCCAATCTATAATAACAGCACCATTCGGGTCTGTCCACGTATAACTTTGAATGTTTTGCATTGGATAAGGTATCAATACCGAATCCTGCTCGCATATCTCATAATCTGGTAACTCAAGCAAGACCTTTGGAAAACAAATTTGCTGCAGATTTGATAATCCACCAGTCGAAGCAGTAAACCCCCACAAAACATTTGGATTTCCGCCAAATACTGTATTAACAATGTCATTAGTATAGGTAAATCTTAGAAAGCCATCAAAATACATAGAAAGTTGATGTAAAATTGGATCCCATACAATTCGTGCATTATGAAAATTATTATCTTCGACATTGGCTCCAGAGGGAAGCAGACTGACTGCGGGAACAGCAGGAGCTGAAGCAACTTGACCATTTAACACAAGTTGTGTATGGTCTTCTTGAATATCAAAAAAATCACTATTATAAAAGGAATCGAATTCAATGCCTACTGAAGGAGAAATCCCAAGTAATCCATTTTGTGATCCATAACCTAAGCTACCTCCATCCTCGCCGTAAACGTTTGCACTTGGATCCCTCATCACAAATGCAAAACCATCTGCACCATTATCAGACCCACCAATGAACAAGCAAAAGGTAGCATCAAAGGGATTACTTAAATCAATGAGGTCTAAATCCCAAACCGCTCCATTTTGCCAGTTTACATTTGCTGTTAATGAAAAGCATGTATCAGCATTAGAACAAGATGCATTTGAGACAGTAGGTACACTAAAAGCATCACCAAAAATTTGAAAACTTTGGGCATTAACTTGAGTAATAACACTCAAAGTAAAGAGAATACAGTATGTTAATGTTGCTTTCATTTAATTTGTCAATATGACACTAAGTAATGTTTTGTGAAGCAAATATAAACTTTTTTTTAAATGAAAATACGATTTAGTTGAATGTTTTAAAAAAAAGCACAATTTTAGAAAGTGATTGCAGCGATGGAATCAAATGAACAATTTAGTTTATTCTCTTATTTTTAAAAGGTTTTAGCTCGTATAAGGGATTCTATTTTCAGTTAGCTTTCCAATAATAATTCGAAAAATCAATTTAGTAATGAGTTTTTAATAAAATTATTGACTTAAATTTGTTCAAAATTAAAACTATGAAAAAAATAATATTCTCTTTATCTTTATTGTTAGCTGGTTCAGCTTACAACAATGTGAGTGCTCAACTTCCTGACGGAAGTGTTTGCCCAGATTTTACAGCAACAGATATAAATGGTGTTTCACACAATTTATATAGTTATTTAAATGCAGGTAAGACTGTAATAATCGACGTGTCTGCTACTTGGTGTGGTCCTTGTTGGTCATATCATAATACACATGCGCTTGCGGATTTATATAATACCTATGGGCAAGGCGGTTCCAATGAGGTAGTTGTATTATTTATTGAGGGTGATGGATCAACGACTGATGCAGATTTACATGGTACAGGAACTGATACGCAAGGAGACTGGGTAACAGATACGCCATACCCAATTATTGATAACGCCAATGTTGGTGATATTTTACAAACAGCATTTTTCCCAACTATTTATAGAATTTGTCCAAATAAAATTGTTACGGAAGTTGGTCCATTAACTGCTGCCCAAATGAAATCTAGCATTCAAAGTGGGTGTGCAACGACACTTGCTGGTGCACAAAATCATGGAAAAATTTCATCAGTGGATATTCAGTCTTGTACAAGTTTGACACAACCATCTTTTGAATTAAAAAATTATGGTTCAAACAACCTTACATCTGCTGTTGTTGAGTTGAAAGAAAATGGAAATACAATTCAAACTAAAAATTGGTCAGGTTCATTAGCTGCAAATGGTACTGAAACAGTTATGTTTCCGTTTGTTGCAATTAACGAAAGTTCAACTTACACAGCTCAAGTTGTTTCTTTGAATGGTGGAGCAATGTTAAATCCAGCTTATGGTACAACAACTTATGATGTTTCACTTGCTCAAGTTACTCCATCTTTAGATTTAACAATCAAATTTTACACAGACAATTACCCAACTGAATCATCTTGGGAAATGAGAAATAGTGCAAACGTTGTGGTTGCTTCAGGCGGTCCTTATGCTGGTAGTGCAAACGGTGGTGGTGCTGATGCTTTAAAAACAAAAACGCATAATGTAACTTTGCCTGATGCAAACGACTGTTTTACGATTAAAGTAATGGATTCTTATGGTGATGGTTTAAACACAGGATCAAATCCAGCAGGACAATTTGGATTAGAAATCGAGGCAGCAGGTAATTCAATCCTTAATTTAGATTTGGGTGGTTTCGGTGACGAATATGTAAGAAACGGAGCTTTGAAAACTGAAATCGAACAAACTTCTGGATTAAACAAAAAAGAAGCTAATTCATTAGTTGTTTCACCAAATCCATCCAAAGGAAATTTCACAATCAAAGGTGATAATTTAAATGCGTATTCAAGTGTTGAATTAGTTGATCAGTTAGGAAGAACACTTTCTACTTGGAACATCAACAATACTACATTGAATATTGAAATGAATGAATTAGCAAACGGAAACTACATGCTTGTTTTCAAAGGTGCTAATGGAAATACAACTGAAAAAATTCAAATTAATAAATAAGATCTATTTTTTATTGGAAACCGTCTCAATATTTTGAGACGGTTTTTTTATTTAAAGATACTTTGTATTTAACTTCCAATTTGTTATCTTTGCCCTCTTCAAAAAAATCAGGCTAAAAGATTTAATTATGGCAAAAATTCGTAAACAAGATGCACTCGATTACCATTCTTCAGGAAAACCTGGGAAAATTCAAGTGCTTCCTACCAAACCATATTCTACTCCTAGAGATTTGTCCTTAGCATATTCTCCCGGCGTTGCTGAGCCTTGCTTGAAAATTGCAGAAAATCCTGATGACGTATACAAATACACTGCAAAGGGAAACTTAGTTGCTGTTATTTCTAATGGAACTGCTGTTTTAGGTTTGGGTGACATTGGTCCCTTGGCCTCAAAACCAGTTATGGAAGGAAAAGGTGTGCTTTTCAAAATTTTTGCTGATATCGATGTGTTTGATATTGAAGTGGATGCAAGTAATCCCGAATTGTTTATTCAAACTGTAAAAGCAATTGCACCTACTTTTGGTGGAATAAATTTGGAAGATATCAAAGCTCCTGAAGCATTTGAAATCGAGCGTCGTTTGAAAGAAGAATTGGATATTCCAATTATGCATGACGATCAACACGGAACTGCAATTATTTCATCTGCCGCTTTGATTAACGCACTTGAGTTAGCCAATAAAAAAATTGAAGATGTAAGAATTATTATTTCTGGTGCAGGAGCAGCAGCTATGTCTTGTGCTAAATTATATGAAAGTTTAGGAGCAAAAACTGAAAATATTTACATGTTTGATAGTAAGTCTTTACTTTGCAAAGAGAGAAAAGATTTAGAAGACAATAAATTGCATTTTGGTTCTCATGAGAAAAGTATGAGTTTGGTCGAAGCTTTCGTTGGAGCGGATGTGTTTTTAGGTCTTTCAAAAGGGAATTTAGTCAGTAAGGAAATGGTTGCTTCCATGGCTGAAAACCCAATCGTTTTTGCTTTGGCAAATCCAGATCCTGAAATTACATACAAAGATGCAATGGCAGTTCGAAATGACATTATCATGGCAACTGGTCGTTCTGATCATCCTAATCAAGTGAACAATGTACTTGGTTTTCCATTCATTTTTAGAGGTGCATTAGATGTTCGTGCAACAACAATCAATGAAGAAATGAAATTAGCAGCTGTGCACGCAATTGCTTCACTTGCTAAGGAAACTATTCCTGAAGAGGTTATTGAGGCGTACGGGGACAAAAATATTTCTTTTGGACGTGAACAAATTATTCCTAAACCTTTAGATCAACGTTTGATTTATTACGTAGCACCTGCTGTTGCAAGAGCTGCAATGGAATCTGGTGTCGCAAAAAATCCAATTACCGATTGGGAAGCCTACGAAAATGAATTAAAAAACAGACTTGGGCTTGGAAATAAATTATTGAGAAATTTAACTGTTAAAGCGCAATCCAATCCAAAACGTGTTGTTTTCGCTGAAGCAGATAATTATAAAATATTAAAAGCTGCTCAATTTGCTTCTGATGAAGGAATTGCTTTCCCAGTTCTTCTTGGGAAGCGTAAGAGAATTGAGGCTTTAATTAAAGAATATTCTCTAGAATTCAGTGAATTCGAAATCGTCGATCCTAAGTCGGAAGAGGAGGAAGCAAGAAGAATTAGATACGGTCACGCATTTTTTGAAAAAAGAAAAAGAAAAGGATTTACAGAGTTCGAATCGATTCAAATCATGCGAGAACGTAATCATTTCGGAGCAATGATGGTTGAATTAGGAGATGCAGATGCTATGATTTCTGGTGCAACTAGAAATTATGGAAGTGTCGTTAAGCCTGCAATTCAAACCATTGGAACGGAAAAAGACGTGAGCGTTGTTGCTGGATTATACATCTTAATGACAAAACGTGGACCACTCTTTTTAGCGGACACAACCGTTAATTTGAATCCAACGGCTGAACAAATTGCGGAAATTACAAACAATGTTGCCAAAACAATTCGTAAGTTCAAAGTAACACCGAAAATTGCACTATTAAGTTACTCTAATTTCGGTTCTTCGAAAGGAGAAGATCCTGAAAAAATGGCTAAGGCAGTTGAGATTTTACACGAAAAATATCCAAGCTTGTGTGTTGATGGAGAAATTCAAGCTAATTTTGCATTAAATAATGATTTGATGAATGAAAAATTCTCCTTCTCAAGTTTGGCAAATAAACAAGTAAATACGCTGATTTTCCCTAACTTATCTTCAGGGAATATTGCCTATAAATTGTTACAGGAAATGACAGAAGTTGAATCAGTTGGACCAGTATTGGTAGGACTTAGAAAGTCAATTCACGTTGTGCAAATGGGATGTTCAGTGAGGGAAATAATAAATATGGTAAAAGTTGCAGTTGTGGATGCACAAAATAAGTAATAAGACTTAAGACTAAAAGACCTAAAGACAGAAGACTGATTTGAAACTAGTCTTATGTCTCATATCTAATAGCGAAGCGGGTCCTAAATCTAATAAATATGATATCGCACTTAAACGGAAAATTAGTTGAAAAAAACCCTACAAACATCATTGTGGAATGCAATGGAGTAGGTTACGAATTGAAAATTTCTTTGAATACATTTTCTGCAATTAAAAGCGAAGAATCAATTTTTATTTTCACCCAATTTATTGTTCGTGAGGACGCACAAATATTATATGGTTTTGCTACAAAAGAGGAGAGAGAGATGTTTAATTACTTAATTTCTGTGTCAGGAATTGGTCCAAACACAGCCTCAATCATGCTTTCTTCTTTAGTTCCTGAGGAAATTGCAAATGCAATCACAACTGAAGATGTTAAAACCATCCAAAGTATCAAAGGAATTGGAGTAAAAACGGCACAAAGAGTGATTATCGATTTGAAAGATAAGGTTAGTAAATTGAATCTTTCTTCAGGAAATATTTTCACGGAAGGCAATAGAAATAGATTTGATGCGTTAACTGCATTAGTTTCTCTTGGTTTTGACAAGAAAAATGCAGACAAAGCATTGGATAAATTAAGCACAGGAACTGAAAGTGTTGAGCAATTAATTAAAGAAGCATTGAAAATTTTATAATGTTATTAATAACTAAAATAAAAAATCTCCTAGCAAAAAATCAATTAATTATTGGTTTTACTTTTTTTGTTTGTGGTAAAGTAATTGCACAAAATCTACCTGATTCTACAGCATTACCTTTTCCAATAACAAATAATATTGACCCTACTCAAAGTACGAATCAAAACTTTGATTTAGGTGATCCTTCTTCTGTCAAACAAACAATTGTATATGATCCAAAAACGGGCACTTATGTTTTTAAAGAAACAATTGGCGCTTCAGAATTAAATTATAGAAATCCTTCTATGATGACCATGGAAGAATATTTGGATTATGAACGAAAAAAATCCATGCAAAATAACTGGAAGGATAAAATTGATGAACAAACGAAAGAAAATCAATCTGTTATCCCTCCAATAAAAATACCAGGAAAAGTTTTTCAAAATATTTTTGGTTCTGATGAAATTTCAATTAAACCTCAAGGATCTGTTGAATTAACCTTGGGTGTAAATTCATCACGCTACGATAACCCAATTTTGCCTGTTAATCAGCGTCGAGTAACTCGAATGGATTTCCAACAACAAATGCAAATAAATTTGGTTGGTCAAATTGGAACGCGTTTAAAATTAAATACCAGTTACAATACGCAGGCAGCATTTGATTTTGATAACATAAGTAATTTAGCATGGAATGGTGATGAAGATCAAATTCTGCAAAAAATTGAACTAGGAAATGTTAACTTACCATTGAATACATCATTAATTCAAGGTTCTCAAACTCTTTTTGGTGTTAAAAGTCAAATGAGGTTCGGACGTTTGACCATCGATGGAGTTGCTGCTTCTTCCAAAGGGAAACGTCAAGAAATTAACATTGCTGGAAAAGCACAAGTGCAAAATTTTGAAATAACAGCAGATAATTACGAGGCAAATCGTCACTACTTCTTAAATCAATATTTTGTAGACGCCTATGATGTGGCCATGTCAGAATTGCCGATTGTTAAGTCTGAAATAAACATTACCAGAATTGAAGTTTGGCTAACAAATCGTGTGAATAACACCGAAAACACACGAAATATTTTGGCTTTTTCCGATTTAGGGGAAGCAAAAGTGGAAGATTTAGAAGGTGGACCAAGTATAACAACAAGTTCAACCTTGCCGGATAATAATTCCAATAATCTATATGCTTGGTTGGCAAATCAACCACAAGTTCGAGGGTTTTCTTCTTCCGTGTCAGCTTTATCTGCTCAAAATATTAATCCTGGACCTTTTCAACAAGCTACTCATTATGAAAAAGTTGAGAATGCTAGAAAATTATCTGAACAAGAATTTAATTACAACCCTCTTTTAGGTTTTATTTCCTTAAATCAACCCTTAAATAATGATGAGGTTTTGGCCGTTTCCTACCAATATACTTACAAAGGTGAAACTTACCAAGTAGGTGAGTTTGCAACGGATGGAGTTGCTGGTCAAGAAGCCTTGATCTTAAAATTATTGAAACCAACAATCACAAAACCTAAATTGAAAATTTGGGAATTGATGATGAAAAACGTTTATTCAATTGGTGCTTATCAATTAGATAAACAAGGTTTTAGATTGGATGTTTTGTACAATAATCCTGAAACCTCCCTGCCAGTAAACTTTTTCCCATACGGAAATTTGGATAAAGTACAATTGGTTACTTTGGTTGAAATGGACAAGTTGAATATGAATAATCAGCCATTTTCTGATGGATTATTTGATTTTGCGCCTATTAATTTTGTCGGAAACCGCGCAGAAAATGGAGGTACCATTAATCCTAAGAATGGGAGAATCTATTTTTCCACAGCAGAACCATTTGGAAAAACTTTATACAACAAAATGTTGGCTGAAGGAATTCCTGATATTACTGCGCAAAATATCGCATTTACGGAGTTATATGATTCAACGAAAACTGCAGCCCAGCAAATTCCTTCGAAAAATAGATTTTTATTTAGAGGTCAATACGAATCTTCGGTTAGTTCCGATATTCCACTAAACGCGTTAAATGTTCCGCAAGGTGCAGTTTCTGTTACCGCAGGTGGAGTAAAATTAACAGAAGGAACAGATTACACGGTTGATTACAACTTGGGAAGAGTAAAAATTCTTAATTCAGGAATTTTAGAATCCAATACGCCCATAAAAATCTCCATTGAAAGTAATTCAGTATTTGGTTTTCAAGCGAAATCATTACTTGGAACTCATTTGAATTACCGTTTTGGTGAAGACTTTAATGTGGGTGCAACATGGATGAGAATGATGGAACGTCCTGTTACTCAAAAAGTTGATATTGGTAGTGAACCCTTCAAAAATAATATTTTAGGATTAGATATCGCCTTCAAAAAAGATTTACCATTCTTGACAAAATTGGTGGATTATTTACCTGTTATCTCGACAAGAGCGAAATCAAATATTTCCTTTACAGGAGAGGTTGCGCACTTAATTCCTGGTGTTCCAAGAGCGATTACCAAGGAAGGGATTTCTTATGTCGATGATTTTGAAGGAAGTCAAAGTACAATTGATTTGAGAACTGTGAGTGCTTGGAGATTAGCGTCCGTTCCACAAGGTCAAGCTGATTTGTTCCCTGAAGGAATGAAAAAAGATTTGTCAAATGGATTTAGACGATCAAAAACCTCTTGGTATTTAATTGATTTATTGTTTTATCAAAATAACAACCTTACTCCTCAACATATTAAGCAAAATCCTGCGATGTTGTCTGATAGTCGTATGCGTTTAGTACAACAACAAGATATTTTTCCTAACTTGCAACAACAAATTGGTACCTTCACAAATATTCCAATTTTAGAATTGGCTTATTATCCGAAAGAACGTGGAATGTATAACTACGATACAACCAATACCGTTGATAAATTTGGACAATTTACTAATCCTGAAAATCGTTGGGGAGGAATTCAACGTGCTCTGTCTACGAATGATTTTGAGCAAACAAATATAGAATTTATTCAATTTTGGGTCTTAGATCCTTTCAATGAAGATGCTGAAAATGTAAATCCTGATGCCTCACACAATGGTGGTGATTTGTATTTCAACTTAGGAAATATTTCTGAAGATGTATTAAGTGATTCACGTAAAAGTTTTGAAAATGGATTGCCCTTAACTGCACAATCAAGCACAGATAATCTTGATACTACTAACTGGGCACGAGTTTCAACTCAACAAGTTGTTGTAAATGCTTTTGACACCAATCCAGAATCGCGTATCAACCAAGATCTTGGTTTTGATGGATGGAATAACGAACAAGAGAAAGTTGCATTTCAAAATTATGTTGCCTGGGTTCAAGCTCATCCAACCTTGCAAGCAGATGTAAAAGCGAGAATGATTGCCGATCCTTCCAATGATGATTATACATTTTACCGTGATGATAATTACGATGCTGCAAGTGCTGATATTTTATTGAGATATAAAAAATACAATGGTGTTGAAGGGAATTCATACACTACCGAAATGTCGGATACTGCAAATGCCGAAGCGTATCCAACTCAAGCATCTAACATGCCTGACAATGAGGACATCAATCAAGATAACAATTTGTCGGAGACTGAAAGCTATTTTCAGTACAAAGTTAGTATGCGTCCAAATGATTTAGAAGTTGGTAAGAATTACATCACAAACATTCAAATATACCAAAATGGGAATAAAACTGAACGATGGATTCAATTTAAAGTTCCTCTGGCAGAACCACAGCGTGTAATTAACGGAATCACTGATTTTAGATCTATCCGTTTCATGCGTATGTTTTTAAAAGATTTTGATGAAGAAGTTGTTTTGCGTTTCGCAAGATTAGAATTTATCCGAGGGGAATGGAGAAGGTACTTTCAAGACTTAACATCACCTGGAGAAGTTATTCAAACAGATCCAAATTTGACAACATTTAATATTGGTGCTGTAAATATTGAGGAAAACTCTGAGCGTGAGCCAATTAAATATGTTATTCCTCCAGGTATTGAACGTGAAGTAGATCCGTCGCAAGTTCAGCAACGTCAAATGAACGAACAAGCACTAGTTCTTGAGGTGTGTGATTTAAAAGATGGGGATGCTAGAGCTGCATTTAAGAATATTCAATTTGATGTTCGTACATACAAAAAGTTGAAATTATTTGTTCACGCTGAAGAATTTTCAAAAGCAAAACCCTTAAATAATGAGGATGTAACTTTATTCATTAGACTTGGAACTGATTTTACAGATAATTACTACGAATACGAAATGCCTTTGTCAAAAACGGAATGGGGTGCATCCTTAGACACTGATATTTGGCCACAGAATAATTTTGTGGAGATTGATTTTGATGATCTTTTAAACTTAAAGAAGAAACGAAATAAAATTACAGAGGATCCAAATTCGAGTGTTACCAATACGGTTGAATACGTAGACATTGACCCTAAGAACTTGAGAAGATTGTTAAAGGTAAAAGGAAGTCCAAACTTACAAGGAATTCGAACAATCATGATTGGAATTCGAAATCCACGAAAAACGGATGAAAATCCATGGGAAGATGATGGATTGTCAAAATGCGGAATTTTTTGGGTAAATGAATTGTATTTATCTGATTTCCAAAATGGTGGTGGAAGTGCTGCTGTAGCAAGAATGCAAGTTCAAGCTGCTGATTTTGCCAATGTTTCTATGTCTGGAAGTTACAAAGGAATTAACTGGGGCTCAATCGAAAGTAGAGTGCAAGAAAGACAAAGAAATGAGCAATTAAACTTTGATTTCAATACGAACATGCAATTGGGTCAGTTTTTAGGGAAACGTGCAAAAATAACTCTGCCATTTTTCTATGGTTATTCTATTGGAGTTGTAAATCCTGAATATGATCCTTTTAATCCAGATATTAAATTAAGTGAATATACAGATTTAGCTGATAGAAGAAGACGTGCAAAATTAGGTCAAGATTTGACAGAAAGACGATCTTACAACTTCACTAATGTGCGTAAAGAAAGAAAAGACGGAGCGAAAGCACATTTCTTTGACATCTCTAATTTCACAGCTAGTTATGCTTTCAGTGAAAATTTACGCAAAGATTTTAACTTAGATTATGATCGTACAAAATTATGGACCGCGGGCTTAAATTATAATTATACCTTCAATGTAAAACCTGTTGAGCCTTTTAAAAAGGTGAAATTTATGCAGAAATCACCTTGGTGGGCGATTATTAAAGATATGAATTTGTACTTGGCTCCGAAAAACATTTCATTTACAAACGATGTTCAAAGAAGTTACAATGAGCGAAAAATTAGAAATAACCTTGCTCCAGATTATGAATTTGATCCAGTTTATGTAAAATCTTTTTTCTGGAATAGAAAATATGCATTGGCATATGACATTACAAAAAACTTAAAGTTTAGTTTTAATGCAACAAATAGAGGTTTATTTGACGAAGCACAAGGGAAAGTAGATAGAAAAACTGCACCAGAATCGTATCAAATTTTTAAAGATTCTATCCGTAATCAAATGTCCACTTTTGGTAAAACAACTGATTATACGCACGATTACAGCTTCAGTTATAATGTTCCTTTTGATAAGATTCCAGTATTAAATTGGATTACAGCTAACGCAAAATACAGTGGTACATACAATTGGCAACGTGGTCCTTTAGGTCAAAGTGAATACGGAAATATTATTCAAAATAGCCGTGTAATAAATGTTAATGGTCAGATGAATTTCGTCAATCTCTACAATAAAGTGCCTTTCTTCAAAAAAGTACTGAGTGATGGCAAGGTTCAACGTGGAACTGCAGGAACGAAAAAAACCGATGATAAAACGGTGAAAAAACCAGTTGAAAAACCTGAATCTGAAATGACAGTAAAGGAACTTCGTAGGAAAAAACGTGAAGAAAAACGCGAAGAGAAGCGTAAAAAACGTGAAGAAATTGCAGAGAAAAAACGTAAAGGCAAAGTTCATCCTGTAGCTGGTTATTTAGCTCGATTGGTCATGTCCGTTAGAAATGTGTCTGGAACCTATGTTCAAAATGATGGAACATTATTGCCAGGATTTAATCAAGAAACGAGATTCCTCGGTTTTTCCAATGGATTTGAAGCTCCAATTGCTGGATTTAATTTTGGTAAACAAGGTTACGATATTTATGGCCGTGAAAATGGTTTCGACATTGCTCAAACTGCCGCATCAAATTCTTGGTTGGTTCAAAACTCTGCATTAAATCGCCAACATACGGTAACTCATTCTCAAAATATTTCTGGAAGAGCAACGCTAGAGCCGATGAAAGATTTGACAATTGAATTGAGTTTAAACAGAAATTATTCTTTGAATTCTGCTGATTTTTTCAGATGGAATGATGTAAATGGCCGTTTTGAAGCTCAAAGTAAAATGGAAACTGGTACTTTGACTTATTCAACTGTTACAATAAATTCTGCTTTTGCCAAAATTGGGAAAGAATATGAGTCTGTAACTTTTGACAATTTAAGAGCTAACAGAGCTGGAACTTCACGTGTATTAGGTCTATTGAACGATAATTCAAGTCAGTTGGCAAATGGGTACTACTCAGGTTACGATGGTTCGCAACAAGAAGTTGTAATTGGAGCATTTTTAACATCATTTTCAGGTAAGGAAATAAATGAGAAAAACATTAATCCTTTTAGAAATATGCCTTTGCCAAACTGGACAATCAATTACAATGGTTTAACTAAGTTTGAAAAAGCGAAAAAATATGTCAAAAACTTTGTAATAAAACATGGTTATACATCTACAGTAAGTGTTTCAGGTTTACAAACAAACTTAAATGCGAGTGTTGATGCAAACGGAAACCCTGCTGCTTTGGATTTGAACAATAATTTCATTAGTGAAAGACAAATGCAATCAATCACTCTTTCAGAACGTTTTTCTCCTTTGATTGGAATTGATGCAACATGGAACGTGAAAGGACAAGGATTAATTACAAAATTTGAAATCAAAAAGGATCGAAATGCAAACCTTTCTTTAAGTAATAATCAGGTTACTGAAATTATGGGGAAAGAAATTGTAATTGGAACTGGATATAAATTTTCTAAAGTGAAATTTAAGAAAATTAAAGCTTTAAATAAATTTCCGCCCAGTGATATCAATTTAAGATTTGATTTTTCTTTTAGAGATAATTTAACTGTGGTTAGAAAAGTTGTTGAAAACACCAATCAAGCAACGGCTGGACAACGTGTTGTTTCTATTAAATCTTCAGCTGATTACAATATTGGGCAAAATGTTACGATCCAGTTGTATTACGATCAAGTAATCAATACGCCGAAAGTACAAACATCGTACCCAACAGCTAATACAAGTGCTGGATTGAGAATTCGATTAAACTTGGCAGGATTATAACATGAAAATTCGCGCAGCGCAAAAAGGGGATGAGTTCGGCATTTTTCGTTTGATTCAGGAATTAGCAACTTACGAAAAAGCTCCTGAACAAGTTACTAATTCTGCTGAAAATTTGGCAATAGATTTGTTTGAAAAACCCATTTGTGAAGCCATCGTTGCTGAAATTGATTCTGAAATTGTTGGTTTTGCGCTATGGTACACTTCGTATTCAACTTGGAAAGGCGCATGTTTATATTTGGAAGATTTTTACGTTTTACCAGAATTCAGAGCTCAAAAAATTGGAAGCAAATTATTTGATGAAGTAGTTCAAATTGCCAAACAAAGAAAAGTGAAAAGGATGGATTGGCAGGTGTTGGAATGGAACCAGTTGGCCATCGATTTTTACATTAGAAAACAGGCTATTCTTGATCCCGAATGGATCAATGGACGTTTGTTTTTTTAGTTTTGTGTGAAAATTATGTTAATTAGATTTAATCTATATTTTATTTCACTAGTGTCCGATAAAAATTAGAATCGGGGATTTTTCAACCTACAACCCAGTGTTTAGTGGTTTTTTTATTTGATTTTCAAAAGTAAGCCCTACATTTTACGAGG
>JBIKSI010000146.1:0-7942 GCA_044348665.1 Crocinitomicaceae bacterium | reverse complement strand
TTGGTTTTTCTTCCGTAACCACGACTAAGAGTTTCAATTTTGTATTTTTCTTTCAATTTCTCTATTAAAAATACGGTTGTAGGTGATTTTCCGGTTCCACCTAAACTTAAATTCCCAATACAAATTGATTTAATTGGAATAAAATAAGTTTTAAAAATACCCGAATCATAAAAATAATTTCTAATGCTAGTGATTAGAAAATAGATCGCCGAAAAGGGAAATAAAAAAAAACGTAATTGTTTCAATTTTCTTTATTTGAACTTAATTTTAATTGATTTACAAGTATTTGGGTCGGATAATTTTGTCAAATTTGTACTAATTTTGACGGAATTAGTCTCTTTCGTAAGATTCTCGCATGTTGTTTCAATTTCTTTTATTTTTCTTTTAGAAGAAATCTCCATTTCAAAAATAAATTGATCTCCCATTCCCATGTCTGCACCTTCTTCTTGTGGAGGATAATTGAAAATTAATTCATTTTTGTTCTGTAACTCAAAATAAGTGAATTTAGCATCTTCAGTTTTCCCATAAAGTAAATTCCCACTTGCGTTTAAGGCGTCAATATTTGCAAAATCGTAACTTATTATGATTTTACTTTTTTCAGGACTTGTTGCTTTTACTTTGGAAATTCCAGGAGTGTTTTTTAATTGTTCAAGTTTAATTTGATTGACTGAATCCGTTAGCAAATCCATTTGTTGCTCCTCGCCTAGCATATCGTACATCCCTTTAAAATCAGCAATTGTTTCAGCCGATCCAGACCAATCTTTGTTGAATTGAACCTTTTGTGAGGTATTGCAAGAAACAAATAGAGTAGATAAGATTAGAGTTGCAATTAAATTTCGCATGATGAGATTTTAAAATTAATAAAGTCCAAAAATATAAAAAATAGGAAGGCAAAAACAAAAAATCTAATTTTATTCCTATTTTTGGAGAGCATTAATATTAATTATTTGCCAAAAAAATTGATTTTCCATGAAGATAAGTGAATTAGTAAATTATTTAGAGGAAAAATTCCCTTTAAAATCACAAGCAGATTTCGATAATTGTGGCCTTTTATTTGGAGATTTGAAGGCAGAAATAAGTTCTGTTTTGATTTCTCTGGATTGCACAGAGGAAATTGTTGAAGAAGCAATATCAAAGGGGGCAAATTTGATTATTTCTCATCATCCTTTGATTTTTAAAGGATTAAAAAAGTTAACAGGTAAAAATTACGTCGAAAAGACCTTAATCAAGGCTATTCAAAATAATATTGCGCTTTATGCAATTCATACCAATTTGGATCATCATTTAGAAGGAGTTAATGCTGAGATAGCAAGGCGTTTGGATATTGAAAATCCACGAATTTTGCAAACTTTGTCTGGAACCTTATTTAAATTGTCTGTTTTTGTTCCAAAGGATTATCTTGGAAAAGTCGAAAGATCTTTATTTTTGGCTGGCGCTGGTAAAATTGGGAATTATGAGGAATGCAGTTTTGAAAGTGAGGGCATAGGTTCTTTCAAACCGATGGAGGGTGCTAATCCCTTTGAGGGAAAGGAAGGACAACGAAGCAAAACTGAGGAGGCAAAATTGGAAGTATTGGTTTCAAGTTTTTGTTTGAATAAGGTTTTAAAAGCGATGGAAGAAGCACATCCTTATGAGGAAGTAGCCCATGATATTGTTCCTTTACACAATCAAAATCAAGATTTTGGTTCAGGAATGATTGGTGAATTACCTAATCCTGTTGATGCGTATACATTTTTGGCTAATTTGAAACAAAATTTTCATTGCGGAAGTATTCGACATACTGATGTTTTAGATCGAAAAATTAGAACAGTTGCATTTTGCGGAGGTTCAGGTAGTTTTTTACTTCAAGATGCAATCGCACAAAAAGCAGATATTTTTATCACAGGAGATTTTAAATACCACGAGTTTTTTGATGCGGAAGATAAAATAATAATTGCGGACATTGGACATTATGAGAGTGAGCAATTTACAATTAATTTAATTGCTGATGTTATTTCAAAAAAAATTACTAACTTTGCAATCCATTTAACGGGAATAAATACAAATCCAATAAATTATTTTTAGCACATGGCTGGAACAGCATCTAAAAAAGAAGTATCAGTAGCAGAAAAGCTTGACGCTTTATACGAGTTACAAAAAATTGATTCTGAGATAGATAGAATCAGAACTGTACGTGGAGAATTGCCTTTAGAAGTTCAAGATTTAGAAGATGAATTAGAAGGTTTAGACACACGTTTGAAAAAACTTCAGGACGAATTAAAAGAGCTTGAGACAGAGATTACTGACAGAAAAAATGCGGTAAAGGATGCTGAAAGTGCTATCACAAAATACAAAGATCAACAAAACAATGTAAGAAATAATCGTGAATTTGAATCTTTAGACAAAGAGATTGAATTTCAAGGTTTGGAAATAAAATTACATGAAAAACGATCTAAAGAAGCAAAATTTGCAATTACAAATAAGAAAGAGGCTTTAGACGAAGCAAAAACTCGTTTTGATTTGAGAAAAGGCGATTTAGCTGCAAAAAAAGCAGAACTTGACGAAATCGTTGGTGAAACTCAAAAAGAGGAAAGTGTTTTGGTTGAGCAATCTGACAAAGCAAAATCTTTGATTGATGAGCGTTTGGTAATTGCTTACAATAGATTACGTGAGAATGCAAAAAATGGTCTTGCTGTTGTTCCTGTCGATAGAGATTCTTGCGGAGGTTGTTTTAATAAAATTCCACCTCAACGTCAGTTAGATATTCAATCAAAAAAGAAAGTGATTGTTTGCGAACATTGTGGACGTATTTTGGTTCCAGTAAGTGAAGAAATTTAATAAAATCCTAGAAATCTCTTAAAAGTAATTTTTAGAATGATAATTATGAACGTCTATCTCACGATAGGCGTTTTTTTTTACAATTTAAATCAAAAAATGAAAAGATGTCATGTTTTGACAATGCAGTTTTTTTTTCTTTTGGATTCCAGCTGGTATTATAATTTAATACCTATTACCGCTAAAAGTTCTAAATTTTAAATTGAAAGAAAAAAGGTTATTAATAACATTTTATTTTTTCAAACATAAGTTGCTTCCCTATGTTATTATTGTTCACAAGAATTTAATTTCTAGATGAGCAATCTTTTGAATTAGTGTCGCTATATCCAAAACGTTGAAATCTCTTAAAAACATAAGGTGAAATAGTTTGATCACTTGGATTGTAATTGACTTCAATAATGTTGTTGGAAATATCTTTCCAATAAAAATCAAGAACATGAAATTGAATTTCCTTTCCCTGAAATTTTACGGATGTTGTTGTTTCAGTATCAAATCCAAGTCTTTGTAATACTATTTTTTTTATTTGGAATTTTTCAGTATTTTCTCCAATTAGTTCGCCTAGTATTCTATGATTTTTGAGTATTTGTTTAAAAACATCCTGTGAATATGATTTTTTGCTTGCTCTTAATTCAGAATGGTATTTGTTTTTACATTTTATATTGCAAAATCGTTTGTCACTGCGTCCGTGAAGTTGCTTGTCACAAATAACGCAAAGTCTCTGTTTTGATTGACACATTTTTTAGGTTTTAAAGGGTTTGTAAAAAGGTATTTTATACTAAATTAAAAAGAAGTAGTACAATATGCAAATTTAATTTTACATTTTTTTAAAAATAAACGTTGCAGAACGGATAGCTACGTCTATTAAAACTAATAAAAACGGGGCTTGACGTATAGTTTAGCCAATCCTCATTTTATTAGGCATAAAAAATAATTATCTTTTTGACTTTCAACTAATGCACTTTCTGAACGAGTATTTATTTCGTATTTATCCGTTCTGCAACGGATAAATTCTTTATTACCCCTTTTTAATTTATAGACAATAAACGTTGCATAACGGATAGTAAAGTATTTATGCAGAATATTAACCCTATACTTCTGGCTTATATTTTCTAAAAGATCTAAATTATCCTCAATTTTACGGCTTACAAATTAATGTGTCAAAACTCGGTGAAAATCCAGCCCAAATTCCTAAAGCTCCACCAATAATATTCGTTGGAATATTTGAAGGAGAAGCAAAGGGACTTCCGCCACTACTCATTTGAATGTATTTTTTTTCAAAAAATTCAAACGTTTGATTGTCCATTTTTGAAAACTTTATGACCACCGTGTCACCAAGTTTGTAATAAGCTTGAAATTGTTCTTCGACATTATCCTCCTTAAAAGCCATTGGGTTTTCATACCAAAAGTCAAAAGTTGAACCATTAAAAAATTCATCATTAAATACAGGGTTAAATGTTTTGGTGAAACTTTTATCGAAATCTGTACCATCGGGAAGTTTGTCTATTCGTTTAACCTCCCACATATACGAGTCATTAGAATTTTCTGGATCGCTTAGTTTTGCATAAGAATAACCATAATCACTTAGTCCTTGTGCAGCTTGCCAGTAAACGGAATCAAGAGCAGTTGGTTGAACGATTTCTGTACTAGCTGTGTAGGTTTTTCCTTCAAATTGCACATTTAAGGTGTAGTTTTTTCCAACTTGACCAAGTATAATAGGGTTGAAACTGGTATAGGCACAAAGATGGTAATTCGCAATTTCTTCTGCTGGAACTCCAAAAATCTGTGCGGCAAACTCTTCGGTTCCTGGCGGTAAATTATCAGTGCAAATTTCATCCAATTGAATGGTGTTTGTTCCATCGCTAACCGTTACAATTGCTCCTGAGATAAAACCGTTTAAAAAGGAATTCAAATCCGTAGATGCATAAATATCTTTTGATCTCGATATCAAAATAAATGGTGGTTGACCTGTCTCAATTCTCCCATCAATTACAATTTTCTCTTCGTGACCAGGTATATCAATGGTAACTTCTTTTTCGCAAGAAAATAATAAAAGTACCAACATCAAATATAAATTATTTTTCATGCCATTAAAATTCAAAATTCCATGTCACACTTGGTATGATAGGAAATAAAGTTACTTGTTTTACTGTTATTTTAAAATCACCTTTAAGTAAATCTCCATCGTTATCAATGTATAAAAAATAAGGATTTGCTCGATTATACACGTTGTAAATTGAAAAACTCCAATTGCTTCTCACTTTTTTTACACTTTCAACTACTTGACCAGTTTTTTCATCCGTATGTTTTTTTGTAGGTTTATCATAAAGTGTTGCAGAAATATCTAGTCGATGGTAATCTGCCATACGCGTAGAGTTTCGAGAGCCATAATTCAAGAGAATATCTTGATCATGAACATACCAACTCGTCGGCAGTGTTAGTGTATTTCCTGTTGCATAGATAAAGGAAGCTCCAAAAGTCCATCTTTCATTTAATTTATAACCAGCAACTAAGGTTAAATCATGGCGACGATCATATTTTGCGGGGAAAATTTCCGCCTGTAAATCAGGGAAGTAGCGATCAGTTTTAGACCAAGTGTATCCAATCCAACCAGTTAATTTACCGACTGTTTTTTTAATGAAAAATTCTGCTCCATAACTCCATCCTTCTCCAAATACAAGTAAATTATCTGTGTTGTCATTCACATTGTCTTGTGGCAAAGCTCCTTCTTGATATTCAATTAAGTTGTCCATTTTTTTGTAATAAACTTCCACTGACGTTTCGTATCGATCATCCTTAAAATTCTTAAAATATCCGACAGAAGCTTGCCAACCTTTTTGTGGTTTTGCGATGTCTGTAGTTGGAAACCAAATATCTGTTGGTAAAGAAACGGCGCTCAATGAAGTCAAATGAACATATTGATAATTATAGGAATATCCAGCTTTGATGGCGCTGTTGTCTTTTAATAAAATTCTTCCTGAAATACGCGGTTCAAGTCCATTGTAAAATTTAATGACTTCATTTTTTGAGTAATTTATACTCGAATCTTGTCCATTGATTGCTCCGTTTACAAATCGGGTGAAAGGTCCGACAAAGTGATACATACTGTAACGTAATCCAGCATTTATGCGAATGTATTCATTTACATCTACTTCGTCCAAAATATATACGGCAGACTCATGACTTTTAAGTTTTTGTGCTAATCCAGTGTCAAATACAACGTCTTCTTGAGAAGCTGAAACACTGGTTGGAATGAAAGTATGAAATGTGTATTCTGCGCCCCATTTAATTTTATGACGTGTATTTGGAAAGTATGAGAAATCTACTTTTCCGCCATAATCTCTGATTCCTGACTTTAATTCGAACTTAAAAACATCTTGGTCAGACACAAATTTGAAAAGGTAATCAGTAAAGGTTCCTGTTACATTCATAAATAGTTTTGGACCAAAAATATGATTCCATCGAATGGCAGCAATTGCGTTCCCCCAAGGCATTTTCACAGAAAAGTCATCTCGTGTATTGGCATAGGTAAATTGGTCTTTCCCATAATATCCGCTAAGGAAAATTTTATCTTTTTTGCTTAATTTATAATTTGCCTTAAAGTTAAAATCATGAAAATAATAGCCTGAACCCGAGAAAGGTGAGCTTTTTGGAATTAAACCTTTCATCAATATATCGATGTAAGTTCTTCTTGCGGATAAAATAAATGAGCCTTTATCAATTTTGATTGGTCCTTCAAAAGTTAAGCGAGAAGAGATTAATCCCAAACCTCCTTTTAATTTATACTTTTTATAATTCCCTTCGTTCATTGCGACTTCCAAAACGGATGACATTCTTCCTCCATAATTTGCGGGCATTCCGCCTTTTATTAGATTGGCACTTTTAACGGCATCGGCATTAAACACCGAGAAAAAACCGAATAGGTGAGAGGCGTTGTACACTTGTGCTTCGTCAAGAAGTACTAAATTTTGATCTGGTCCGCCACCTCGCACATAAAAGCCTTGTCCACCTTCACTAGCAGATGAAACTCCTGGCAAAAGTTGAATTATTTTAATGATATCAACTTCTCCCATGAAAGCAGGTAGGGTCTTGACTTTGTTCATTTCTAGTTCAATTTGACCAATTTTTGTACTTGAAACGTTTTCACCTTTTCTGGCATTTACCTCCACTTCGTTCAGTTCAAGTTGTTTAGTTGGCATTTCAATATTGATGGACAAATCTTGATTTAATTCAATTTTTTTGATGACTGTATCAAAACCAGATGCCGTAAATCTGATTTCAAAGGTACCTTTTGGACTTGTAAGGGAATAAAAACCATAGCTATTGCTAACAGTTCCTAAACTTTTTGAAGGAATAAAAATTTTTGCTCCCACTACAGTCTCCCCAGTTTTTCCATCTGTTATTGTACCACTAATTGTGAATTTTTCTTGGGAAAAAGAAATCAAGGAGTAAAAAATAAATAAGATTAATGTGAATTTAGTCATCTTTTTCAGTTAATAAGTTGCCTTAACGTAGAATCAGAAAGTGTATTATTTTTCCAATACGCATTTTTAATGCTTTTCTTGAGTTTTGCCTCTGTTGTTAAAATTGTTGATTCATCAAGTTCTTTTTCTGGATAGGATTCTTTCCAAGCGTTAATTTTGTGAGGAAATTTTGTTTCAAATTCGATTGTTAATCTGCGTTTTAAAGCTGGATAATAAATTGTGTAGATGGAATTTTTTGTTCCCGATTTTTTAATGCTTGCAAAGGCAGTTTGTGATTTTATTGGAATGTGTTTCAATTGTAAATAAAAAAATGAAGGTAAAACTTTCACTTTTCCACGAGGTAATAAATTGGTATCAATTCTAATTTGATTAAACAGATCATCTTCTAAAAAACACTTATTTAAATTTATATTTTGATGGATATCTTGCTCAAAATAAGAGAAATAATTGATTTCAAACATCGTTTTATTAAGAAGTTCTAAGTATGTTTGACCGCACCATTCTTGTGAACTTGAAGTGATTTTAAGACTATTCTTTCCATTTTTTATTGGGAAAAACACGCTTGTCATCATAGAATAATCATATATTCCAGTTGTGAATTTTTTTAGGTAATTTAACTTTAATACTGATTCGTTGCTTGCCGAAGG
>JBIKSI010000145.1:0-7961 GCA_044348665.1 Crocinitomicaceae bacterium | reverse complement strand
TGTTAAAACACCATCATTTTTTTATTTTAACCAGCCAGCGATTAAGAAAAAGTAAGAAAAAACTTCGCAACAAACTACCGTTTCTTGCTGAGTAGTAAGAAAACATATCATCAAATAGATTATTAATTTTTGAGTATATCTCTTAGTGAACTTCGTGTATTCTTCGTGCCTTCGTGTTAAAACACCATCATTTTTTTATTTTAACCAGCCAGCGATTAAGAAAAAGTAAGAAAACACTCTCCAACAAACTACCCTTTCTTGCTGAGTAGTAAGAAAACATATCACCAAATCGAGTATTAATTTTTGAATAAATCTCTCTGTAACCATTGTGCGTCCTCTTGTTATATTTGCATTGAAAAAACAGCTCTAATATCCTTCAAAATCAATTCAATCCTCAATAGAAATCAAACTATTTTTTTTTGTGTTATTAATTCTCATCTTATTTTAAAAAAACCAAAAAAAAAGTTAAAACCAAACAATATCTTTTTCCCCTCAAGTAAAAAAAATGAAAAAATTATTAACAATTTTTAGCTGAATAAATATTTTGTTGTATCTTAGTACCCAATTGTAGGGGGTTTTTTGCTTCTTATGATAGTTAACTATGTGTAAACCAATACAGTTTATGAAGAAAAGTATATTTACGATTTCAGCATTTTTTGCCTTGGCAACGAGCGTTGTATATTCTCAACAAGAGAAATTATTGACTCATTTCATCTATGATAAGATGTCAATTAATCCTGGGTCAACAGGTTTAGAACAGGGAATTAGTGCTACCATGATTTACAGAAATCAATGGGATAAAATCAATGGAGCTCCAAATTCATTTTTGTTTAACGGAGAAGCTAATTTAGACCGTTTTGCTCACGGGGGTGCTGGTATTTCTTTTTACCATGATGCAATTGGTGAAATGAAACAAAATAACTTACTTATCAACTACAGTTTTCCTATTCGTTTCCAACATGCTGGAACATTAGGAGTTGGTCTTGGTTTAGGACTTGTAAATGTAGGTTTTGACCCAACTTGGATTCCACCAAATACATTAATTGATCCATTATTGCCAACAGCAACTGCTGGTTCAAACTTGGATTTAAACTTTGGTTTATATTGGAAAGGTGACCAAAATTATTATGTTGGTTTATCAACAACTCATATAACGCAAGCAGAGATAAAAAATGTGAAGTTTACAAATGCTCGTCACTATTTCTTAATGGGTGGGTATACATTCGTTGATGTTTTAGGTGAAGATAGAAGCATTGATGCTCAAATGTTGGCTCGAACGGATATGGTTAAATATTCAGCAGAGATAAATGTGCGATATTTGCATGGTTTAGATAAAGCGAAGGGTTCACAACTTTATGGGGGTGTAACTTACCGTGTAAGTGATGGTATTGGCTTTATGTTAGGGTTCATGCCAAGCAAAAGTCTTGCTATCGGTTATTCTTATGATCTTACAACAAATAAATTGTCTGATATTTCGAGAGGTTCTCATGAGTTCGTATTGAAATACATCAAATTGTTGCCACCGCCACCGGTGCAAAAATCGAAACACCCTCGTTGGTTATAAAAAAAATGTTAAAAAAAGTGTAACCAAAAAGAGTGTCTTTCCGTTATATCATAAAATTGATCCTGTAGAATGTTAAAATTGATATCCGGAAAAACAAAAATTAGTTAAAAATGAGAAAACTATTGTTTATTGGTCTTATAAGTTTAGCGATTGCTTCTTGTAATTCGAGAACTGGTAATTTAATCGGAGTTGAAGGTAGACCTATCTATCAACCTGAGATACCGCTTGGAATGGTTTATATCCCTTCCGGTTCTTATGCTATGGGTGAAAACGATCAAGATGTACCTTTTTTACATCAAACTCGTTCCAAAACAGTTTCTGTTCAAGCGTTCTACATGGACCAACATGAGATTTCTAACAATGAATACCGTCAGTTTGTTTACTGGGTGAGAGATTCAATTGCGAGAGAGAAAATCTATGCTGGACTTGCAGAGGATGAGCCTGCTGCTGAGTACATCAACTACAGCGACAGATATTTCAATGAGGGTGCCTTGGCTTTTGAAGATTTCGATCCTACAAATAGATCTGGTAACAGAGAATTGTTTAGCTTAAACTGGGATAGAGAAATTAATTACGCTGATTACGATAATGAAGAAATTCTTCCATTATTGGCAGAAATGTATTATTCTCAACCAGAAAGATATTACAAAAGAAGAGAAATCGATACTAGAAAGTTAAATTTCAAATATTATTGGATTGATTTGCGTGAAGCTGCTAGAAGAGGTAGAATCGATATCGTTCCTAATGGATACGATAATCAAGGAACTTTGATCTCTAACAATCACCGTCAATTAAATACTCCTGATCATCCATTTACTGAAGAAAAACAAGGGATGGATTTAGACATGGGTAAATTGAACAAAAAAGGTCAAAATAATGCAATTCGTGGTCATGAAAATCGTCAAAGATTTATCATTGATGAAGAAATTAATGTTTACCCTGATACTTTATGTTGGGTAAGAGACTTTACTTATTCATTTAATGACCCAATGACTAATATGTACTTTTGGCATCCTGGTTACGACAACTATCCTGTAGTTGGTATTTCTTGGGTACAAGCGAAAGCTTTCAGTGTTTGGAGAACGCAATTATTGAACTCTTGGTTACAAGCAATGGGTGACATTTATGTAAATGATTTCAGATTGCCAACTGAAGCTGAGTGGGAAAGAGCTGCTCGTGGTGACTTAGCTCAATCTGCTTACCCTTGGGGTGGTCCATATATCAGAAACGAAGCTGGTTGTTTCTTAGGAAACTTTAAACCAATGAGAGGTCGTTACTTTGAAGATGGAGGTTTCCACACTGTGAAAGTAGATTCTTACAATCCAAATGGTTGGGGATTATTCTGTATGTCAGGAAACGTTGCTGAGTGGTGTGAAACTGCTTACGATGAATCAATGTATGAGTTTTCTCATGACTTGAATACGGAGTATAGATACGATGCAATGGATTGGGATCCACCATCTATGAAAAGAAAAATCTTAAGAGGAGGTTCTTGGAAAGATATAGGTTATTACCTACAAACTTCAACTAGAACTTTTGAATATCAAGATACTGCAAAATCTTATATTGGATATAGAAACGTAATGACCCATATCGGACGTGGAGGAAAAGACATCACAAAAGAGGGTAGCGAAATTCAAGGCGACATTCAATTGCGCTAGGAATAAACAAAACAAAACAAATATTTTAGTAAAAACCATTTAAAAACAAAAACTATGAAAATTGGAGGAAAAGCATGGAAAAATTTTATGGCAAAGCTTTATGGTCTAGGTGCTGCTGTCGTAATTATCGGAGCATTATTTAAAATCATGCACTGGCCGTTTTCTGGTGTCTTATTGACAGTAGGTTTATTAACTGAGGCGGTAATCTTTATCTTCTCTGCGTTTGAGCCTATTCATGAAGATCCAAACTGGGAGTTAGTTTATCCTGAATTAGGTTTAGGTCATTCTGAAGATTTAGATCACGATGCATTAGCTACTGCTTCTTCAAGCAGAGGTGGACGTGGTGGTTCTGGTTCAGGTGTTACTGAGCATTTAGATAAAATGTTGGAAGAAGCTAAAATTGATAGCCAATTATTAGAAAGATTAGGTGATGGTATGCGTGCATTAGGTGAAAACGCTGCTCAATTGAAAGGTGTAACTTCTGCTGCTGCCGCTACAGATTCTTACGTTTCTAGTTTGCAAGCTGCTTCTGATAAAGTTTCTACTTTATCTGATGCTTACGAGAGAGCTTCAGTTTCAATTTCTGGAATGACTTCAACTGCTGCTGAAGGTGAATCTTTTGGTGAACAAATGCAAAAAGTTTCTAAAAACTTGTCTGCGTTAAACAATGTTTACGAATTACAATTGAAAGGTTCTTCTGCTCATTTAGAAGCTACTGAGAAATTCCAAGGTCAAGTTACTGAAATGATGCAAAACTTGTCTGATTCAGCTAAAGATACTCAACTTTATAAAGAAAATATGGCTATGTTATCTAAAAACTTATCTGACTTAAACTCAGTATATGGTAACATGTTAAAAGCTATGACAATATCTAGAGATTAAATTCCTTGATTGAATTTTTAATAATTTATTAAACCAGAAAAATTAATTAATCATGAGTGGAGGAAAAGAGACCCCTAGACAGAAGATGATCGGTATGATGTACTTGGTACTTACCGCACTTCTGGCATTAAATGTATCCAAGTCTATTTTGGATGCCTTCGTTGCAATCGAAGAAAACATTCAAATTTCTAATGAGAATGAATTCGGTCGTGGTGAAGAAAAAAGAGCTGACTTAAAAGCTGTTGCAGAGGATAAATCTGCACCTGATGTGGCTAAGAAAGCTGCTAAACTAATGGAGACTGTTAATGCCATTGATAAAATGGCGGGTGAGCAAATCAAACTAATTGATGAAATGAAGTTTGAAATTTTAAATACTTGTGGTGAACAAATGGGTACTTTTGAAAAACCTATTATTAATCCAGAAAGTATTGTTCATGTTGCTTACGATAAAAAATATCCATTGAAGCCTACTCGTATGAAATTGGATCACGTTGATGCAAAAGATAAGTACGATGAGCCAATGTTAGTTATGGGTATTGCAGAAGATATTAAAAAACCTTCTGGAAATGGTATCAAATTATGGGATTCCTATAATAAATTTAGAAAAGACTTAGTTGAATTATTGGCTAAATCTGCTTCTACAGAAGAGAAGTCTTATAAGTTGAATATGCCTGCAATTAATACTTTCAAAGATTTTAAAGATTTGAATGCTCAAATTGATAAAGCGTTGAAAGATAAAGTTGCTCCAGATGATATGGAAGCAATCAAGAAAATTTATCAAGGTTTAACTAAACAGGAGAAATCTGAAGTTCACGAGGTGAAAGATGTACATTGGATTGGAAAAACTTTTGACCATTCGCCTTCTGTAGCTGCAATCGCTTCTTTATCTTCTATGCAAAAAGAAATTTTAACTGCTCGTGCAGATGCTGTTTCTTTGATTAGATCTAGAGTTGGTGGTGGTGAATATTCTTTCAACAAAATTATGCCTTTAGCTTATGGTCCTGATATCGCTAACAATGGTGAAGAAATCACTTTGGAAGTATTGATGGCTGCCTATGATTCTGACAAGCAACCAATTGTAAAACCAAATCAAGGTTCTTTGAAAGAAACGAAAGATGGTAAAGGGTATGTTGTTACAAAAGCAAGTGGTTCAGCTGAAATGAAATTAACTGGTACAATTACTATTTTGAATAAGTCAGGTGTTCCAAAAACAATGCCTTATGAAAAAACGGTAAAAATCATGAAACCTGAAGGTACTATTTCTCTTCCTGAGATGGCTGTATTGTACAGAAATTATGATAACATTGTTGTAGGTGTTGCTTCTGGTTATCCAGAATGTAAATTAAATGGTAATGGTGTTTCTTTAACTAAGAAAGGTGCGCAATATGTTGCTAAACCTACTGGAACTGGTAAAAAATGTTCAATTTCTATCTCGGGTTATAATCCAATTACAAAGAAAACTGTTCAATTGGGTAACTATGAGTATGATATCAAGCCTATGCCTAAAGCAGAAGCATTCTGGGGTCCAAATGAGAGTGGTAAACGTGCAACTCAAAAAGGAGCAAATGTTTTATTCGCTAAATTCGGTCCTGGTATTCCTTTAAAAGCTACATTTACTGTACAGAGATGGAGATTAGGTATTCCTGCAATTGGAAAAGAGGAAAGTGGGAATGGTAATAAATTGTCCCCAATGGCAATGCAGTATTTGCAAGGTGCTAAAGCTGGTGCAACTGCTTACTTTACAGTATGGTACTCTGGTCCAGGTGTAAACATGGTTCCAGTAGAAGCTAGTTATACCTTATAATAAAATTTAGGTAGGGAGTAAAATCCCTACTTTTTAACGTGTAGAGGGAATGTTTGAAATAAAGATCCGCTTATTTCTAACAAATTAAAAAAAGAATTATGAAAAGAATTATTGTTAGTTCAGTATTATTGTTAACAGCCACTTTTGCTTCTGCACAGCAGGAAATAAATGGTGGACCAATAAATGTGCCTTCTGAAAATATCATTGATGGGGTGTACATAAAAGAACATGTGCCAACAAAACGTCTAATTCCTTATGAATTTGTAAGAGAAGCTGATGTTATTTGGAGTCGCCGTGTATGGAGAACTATTGACTTGCGTGAGAAAATTAATCATCCTTTGTACTTTCCTCTGGATAAGTATATTTTTGAAAATAAACCTCAAGAAGAATGGGTTCGAAATTCAACTCGTTGGAGTTTATGGACAGTAATGAAACATCATATTATGAATGGGGATTTAACTGTATTTTCTGTTTATAATCCTGCTGATTTCAATAATACAATTCCTGATGGAGATTTATTCAAGTATCCAATTCGTCCTGCTACAGGTAAGAATTATTTTTCGGACAGTGCTTACATGAAATTGGTGAATGAGCGAATTGCATTTGAGGGGCCAACTAGAACAGTTACTGTTTTAAACGCTGCTGGTGATGAGGATTCTGTAATTATTGATTTTGCTACTGGTATTGCTACTCCTGTTACACGTGACGAGAGAGATCGTGAATGGATTGTTTCAGAAGATATCGTTTCTTATCAATTAAAAGAAGATTGGTTTTTTGATAAAGAAAGATCTGTGATGGATGTAAGAATTCTTGGAATTGCTCCAGTAATTTACGAAAACGCAAAAGAAGGACAGAAATATAAAGAATTATTCTGGTTGTATTTCCCACAATGTAGATTTGTTTTCAATAACTATTTTGCTTACAACACCAAGAATGATGCACAGTGGATGAGTTTTGATGATTTATTTTGGAAACGACAATTCTCTAGTTACATCATCAAGGAAAGTAGTGTATTTGATAGAAAAATTGACTCTTATCGCACAGGTGTTGATGCCTTGAGAGAGTCAGAAAAAATTACTGAAGAAATTAGAAATATTGAACACGACGTTTGGCATTTCTAAAATACATAGTTTTTTAATACAAAACCGTTTGTTAATAGCAGACGGTTTTTTTATTTATAATAGTTGAATAATAATATTTATGATTAATTTAGAGCAGATTGGTGTTTTTCTTCCACAAGGATATTTATTTAAAGAGATTTCAATTCAGATAAATAAGGGCGATAAGATTGGTCTTGCTGGAAAAAATGGTGCTGGTAAATCAACTTTACTAAAGCTAATTGCTGAATTTGATAAGCCTTCTGAAGGGAAAATTCATAAACAAAAGGATGTTGTTGTTGGATTTTTGACCCAAGATATTGTGATTGATTCATCAAAATCTGTATTTGATTATTTATATTTTTCAAATGATGTCTTAAATGAACTTAGAAATCGAATTGAGGAAATAAATCTTGAAATCGTTAAACGA
This sequence comes from Crocinitomicaceae bacterium, assembly GCA_044348665.1. Classification (GTDB taxonomy): domain Bacteria; phylum Bacteroidota; class Bacteroidia; order Flavobacteriales_D; family Crocinitomicaceae; genus M2408. The sequence continues at coordinate 523 of JBIKSI010000145.1, read as the reverse complement.
ACTGATTATGAAAATAATTCTTATTTGGAGTTATTGAACGAATTGAATGAAAAGAACGATTTGTACAATTTTCATGAAGGATATCAATGGGAAGAAAAAATTACTGCAACTTTAACTGGTTTAGGTTTTTTAGAGGATGATTTGCACAGGTCTTTGAATTCATTTAGTGGTGGATGGAAGATGCGTGCTGAATTGGCCAAGATTTTATGTAATTCTCCAGATGTCATTCTATTGGATGAGCCTACAAATCATTTGGATATCATTTCAATTTCTTGGTTAGAGTCTTATTTACAGCGTTTTGAGGGTGCTGTAATTGTAATTTCCCATGATCGTTTATTTTTGGACAATGTTACTAAACGTACTTTAGAAATTTCAATGGGTAAAATGCTTGATTTTCCATATCCATATTCAATTTATAAGATTAAACGTGAGGAGGAAATTGAGCGAATGGTTGATGCTAAGAAACAACAAGATAAAGACATTAAACATACAGAGGAATTAATCAATAAGTTTCGTGCGAAAA
>JBIKSI010000249.1:0-7986 GCA_044348665.1 Crocinitomicaceae bacterium | reverse complement strand
TACTACAAGGCGTACCATAACCAATCCATGTACCATTCACTAAAGCATCAACTTCAACTGTAACGGTTACACCATAATGAACTGTTGCTAACTGAGACATTTTGAATGTTCTAGAAGTTCTAATAATTTCTTGAACACTTGCCCCATTAGTAACTCTAAATCTGTACTGAGTAGCACTGATAATTTGATCAGCAAATAAATCAGTAGCTACATTTGTCAAAGTGATACCACATTGAGAAGTTTGCAATTTAGTTCCACCAGAAGATGATCTTGTAGTAATCGGACAAGATGGACCAAAATCAGACCATGCAAAGTTGTAGAATGCTCTTGCACTCACTTCATAAGTAACCCCTGGCAAACAACCAGCAACTTGAGCAGGTTTGAATGTTCTAGATGGTTTTTGAATAGTCAATGTTGTCTCTGTTAAAGGATTGAATAATCTGAACTCATAAATTGAAGCACCAGAGATGGCATTACAGTAAATATTAGTTGAATTATCAACTAAAGTGATACCACACTGAACCACAACAATCTGAGTTAACTGATTATTAACCGTCATAGTAACATTGTTACTTGTTGCAGTTGGAGTACTTAAACATAAGTAATTACTAGTCATCACACATGAAACAACATCATTATTACTTAGAGTTGAATTTGTGTATGTAGCTGAATTTGTTCCAACATTTGCACCATTTAATTTCCATTGGTATGATGGTGTTGAACCTCCATTAACTGGCGTTGCAGTGTAAGTAACTAATGTGTTTGGACTAATAATGTTATCTACATCATCTGAAGAAATTGTAACAGATGGAGTCAATTCTGGTAATGTATTAACCACAACTGAATTACTTGCGAAACAACCTGTCCCTGAATTAGTAACAGTTGCAATGTATTCAGTTGTTGCAGCTTGCGTTAATCCAGTTGGGTTTTGAGTAGTTGATGTATATCCAATTGGATCTGAAGCCCAAGCATAAGAATAAGTTGAACTTCCTGTTACACTTACATTGTCAATTGCCCAACCATAACCCCAAGCTGCATCGTATTTAAACCTTACATAAAGTGTTGGTTTATTAATGTATGCATCTAAATTAACATTTACTTGTACGAATCCAGTAGGAGCTCCTTGCGTTGTAGTAAAAGTACGCACAGTAGTATAAGTGATACCATCTTCAGAAACTTGAACTAATGCAGTTCCTGGAGAAACTCTAAAGTGATGGAAGAAAGATAAATTTAAACCAGAATAACCAAATGTACTGAAGCTTTGTGATGTTAATAATGTAGCAGTTGTAGAACCACTTCCTTGTGCATCAGAGTTAGATAACACGAAGTTAGAAGCATTATTACTTGATACAGCAACACCCCAAGTACCAGCAGTATTGTAAGAATTTTCTTGCACTGTCCAAGCAACATTTGCAGGTGTTCCACCAGTTGAATTATTTACAGCTGTAAAGCTTCCTAATCCACCTTCAAATGTTTCATTTACTAATACAACTGGCGCTGTATTTGCAGTTACACCTAAATTAAAAGTAGAAGCTAAACAAACGTCAGGAACAGATGAAGTAGCAACCACAGAAGCTGGGTTTGCATTTACCGCAACATTTACAGTTGATGAAGCTGATGAACATGTACCATTAGTAGTTGTAAATGTGTAAACTCCACTTGCATTTGCAGCAGCACTAGTAATGCTTGGTGATGCAATCGCTGAAGAGAAGCCATTAGGACCTGTCCAAGAAAATGTTGTTCCAACATCAGTAGTTCCAACTAAATTAATGTCACTTCCAACACAAATTGAAATCGGTGCTCCAGCATTTGCAGAAGGAGTTTGTGTCATTGTAAGGATAGAAGTACCATCGCTTGCAATTGGAGAACCACATGCAGGAGTAATTTCAACTTCATAAACACCAGCGTCGGCTGTTACAGTATTTGTAATTGTCAATGTTGCACTAGTTGCTCCAGAAATTCTTCCTCCATCTGCCAAAGGTGCTCCATCTTGATACCATTGATAAGTTAAACCTGCACCAGTTGCAACAACTGTGAATGTAGCAGTTTCTCCTGAACAATTTGCAGATGCAATTGGCTCTGTTACCATAACTGCTCCAGTTGACGTATTAACTGTTACTGAACTTGGATCTGTGTATGAACAACCATCAGTACCTAAAGCAGTAACTGTGTAAGAAGTTGTAGATGGTACAGCAATATTTAATGGATTTCCAGTTCCTACATCAGTGGTACCATCATTCCATGTATAAGAGGCAATCGAAGGTGATCCATTTCCTGTGATAAAAAATCTTGGTCTACTAGATGAAGTTGCATTCAATCCACCACCAGCTAAACAAGCAGCACTTGAATTTGCAGCATTTAACAAACATGATGAAGTTACATTATCAGCATAAATTACCAAAGATGAAGTATATCCAACATTATCAGAAGAAACAGTTGTGGAAGTAGTACCTCCTCCATTATTATTTGAATAATTAATAGAAATCACAATATTCGAAGTTCCATTCCAGTTAAATGGAGTTGAAAATGCATAAGTATTAACACCAGAAGTAACACTTTGAGTCGCATTTGAATAAACTTGCGTTAATCCAGTTGTTATTGCTGAGTTAGTAATTGCCGCAGTTTGAGCAGTATGAGCTATGGAAATTGAGAAATCATTGAAGTTAATATCTCCCAAGTTTGTTACATTTAAACCTAAACTAGTCAAATTTCCTGCAGTCAATCCTAAAGCTGCCAATTCTGACTGTCTAATAATGTATTGAGTTTTGTAACCTCCAAATAACACTCTAAAAGGAGTTACAGCATTAGCAACGCTTGGAGTTGCTCCAGCGCCTAAAGTAACATTAGTACTTCTAGAAAGTGTTGTTGAAAGATTAACAGATGCAGCTGGACAAACAGGATTAGCATCAGTTAGAGATGCAAAAGTAATTCCTGAAGTCGGTGCATTTACTGATACAGAAATCGCAGCTGGATTTGAAACACAAGAAGCAGTACTTGCTGTGAACGTGTAAGTCCCTGCATTTAAAGCTACAGCAGTAGGAATTGATGCTGATGCAGTTGAAGCAGTAAATCCGTTTGGACCAGACCAAGCAAAGGTTGTTCCAATATCTGAAGTACCAACAAGGCTAATTGTATTGTTTTCACATACAGCTAAATTTGAACCTGCAGAAGCACTTGGTTTTTGATTAATTGTTAAAGTTGATGTTCCATCACTTGCGGCAGGAGAACCACAAGTTGCTGTAATTTCAACCTCATAAATTCCTGCATCCAAAATATCTAAATTTGATATTGTCAATGAAGCAGCTGTCGATCCAGCTATTCTTCCACCATCAACTAAAGGACTTCCGTCTAAATACCATTGGTAAGTTAAACCTGGACCAGCAGCGGCAACAGTAAATGTGGCGCTTTCACTTGAACATCTAATTAAAGCTACAGGCTCAGCAGTAATCGTAGCACCTGAAAGAGTTGTAACTGTAACAGGCGTTGGATCAACATAAGAACAACCATCAGTACCTAAGGCAGTCATCGTGTATGAAGTAGTAGATGGGACTGAAATATTTAATGGAGATCCAGTTCCAACATCAGAAGTCCCATCATTCCAAGTAATAGATGCGGTGCTTAAATTTGAATTTCCAGTGAAAATTAAATTTGGTCTGTTTGATGATGTGTTAGAGACTGTAGTTATTCCACATGCTGCTGACACTCCATCAGCTTGAAAATTCACAAAAGAACCAAAAGCCGTTGTTGTTACTGTATTAACAGCACCCACATTTCCAGTTACTCCTGATTGAAAACAATAATCAATGATAATATTAGATGTACCATCCCATACAAAAGGCGTTGAAAATGTATGCTCATTCAAACCTAATACTGGAGCGTAAGATGCTGCTGTATAAACGGTTGTAAATGTTGGTGCCTGAAAAGTTGTAATCGCAGTAGCACCAGTATGTGCCATTTTTATTGTATAATTCGACATTGCATTTGGATCTCCCAATGAAGAAACATTTATTGCAAGTTTCGTAATATTTCCAGCTATTAAACCAGCAGCTGTCAACTCAGAAGCACGGTATAAAATTTGCGCATGGCCATTTCCGTAATAGTTTCCATAAAAAGCGCCAACAGTTGAACTAGAAGACGTATTAGCTACTCCAGACCCAATTTGAATTGTTTTTGGAGCGGTAATAGAAGTAGTTAAATCTACATTTCCACCAGGACAAACTGCAGCTACACTAGCTTGTGAAGCATAAACAACAGTTTGTGGCGTATTTACAGTCATTACTACATTTGAAGGTACAGAAGTACAAGAAGCAGTACTTGCAGTAAATGTGTATGTTCCAGAATTTAAAGCAGTTACAGAAGTAATGTTATCAGTCAAAGAACTTGATGTAAAGCCATTTGGACCTGTCCAAGAGAATGTTGTTCCAATATCACTTGTACCAACTAGGTTGATATCATCTCCAGCACATACGCTCGCACTTGAACCAGCACTAGCGGTAGGCGTTTGATTAACTGTTAAAACAGCAGTACCATCACTTCCAATTGCACCACCACATGTAGCAAAAATCTCTACTTCATATATTCCAGCATCTAGTGCAGAAACACTTGATATTGTTAATGTAGCAGACGTTGCACCTGAAATAGTTCCACCGTTACTAAGCGGATTTCCATCTAAATACCATTGATAAGTTAAGCCTGGACCAGTTGCCCCTACAGTAAAAGTAGCTGATTGACCAGTACATCTTGTAAGCGGAGCTGGCTCAGCAGTAATTGCAGCACCAGAAGTAACTATAATATCATAAGTTGGAGAAGTAACTGTACATCCGTTCGCACCTGTAACAGTTAATGTATAGCTTACATCACTTGTAATATTAGTTGCAGTTGTGTTTGCACTTGTTGCATCTGCCAAATAAGTAGCTGGTGACCAAGAAAATGTATTCCCGGAATTAAATGGTAAAAACAACCATGCCTCAGGTACAGTAATATTTGTAGTAAATGGAGCACGACCTGTTACTGCAGTTCCAACAGTACCATTAGAGTTCTCTAGACCACCAAAATGATTGGATGGTACTGGATCTACCACGTTATTGTAATGAATTTCTATTTTTCCATTTTCAAATAATTTAATTTGAAAAGTTACATTACCAGAATTTGCTGTAGAATTATAAAACTTAACAGCGTTATATTCGATAACAAAAACTCTATTTGGAGCAACACCATTTGTAAAGTGACTTACAAGACCACCACCTGTTACATTCAAATCATCCCAAACACCTGCAATGATGTTGTTTGGCGCAGCAGCTGTAGGAAACGAAGCTCCATAAACTGAGGTTGATCCAGAACTTGCACCCAATTGAATGAAACCATTAGAATATGCTTGAATAGTTGTAAAATTTGTTCCAAAATAATTAAAAGTAAATGGTAAAGTAACACTTCCTAAAACTGCATCATCACCAGTTGGTAAACTTGTTCTAACTCCAGAAGGCGTTTCAAAATTATAAGTTGTACTTTGAATCGTGTAACTTGTAGCTGGGCCAGAAAGTGAGGTCAAAGTAGCTCCTTCACCAGCGCATATCGCAAGAGGTGTTACATTTGACTCAATTAAAGTAGGATTACTATTCACTGTCACTGTAATGTTGCTCGTACTAGATTCGCACCCAGCATTTGAACCATAAGTAACTGTATAAACCGTTGTTACAGTTGGATTAGCCGTTACAGTTGCGCCAGTTGTTGCACTTAAACCTGTTGCAGGCGACCAAGTATAGGTCTGGCTTGTACCACAATTTGATGTACAAGCAGCAGTTAAACCTACTGATGACCCTGAACAAAAAGTAGTAGAACCACTAGGAGTAATTGTACCAGCAGTAAAGCAAGCAGCAACAAAATCACCGGCATCTGCACCAATATCATTTGGGGTTAAACTAGATCTTGTTTGCCCATCAAAATCTAATACTACTCCAAGAGCAGCACCTGTAGACTCAGCTAAAGTTATATTAGTTGGGTGAATATGTAAATCTGGTGTTGAATTGGTAGGGTCAACAAATTGAGGATTTGAAAAATAACTGCCAGCATCCTGACCTACAGCAGTTTGCCATGCTGCTAGATCTACCACATCCAATGAATTAAACAAACCAAATACAGAACCAGTACCCGTTCCATGATAAATATTATTATTAATAGTTAATCCAGCTGGATTAGCAGCAGAACCTCCTACTCTAACAATGTAATGTTTAGCAGTTGCTCCAGAATTACTTCTGTTGTTAACAAAAATATTGTTTCTGAAACTTCTTGTATTTGTTATTACTACACTGTTAAATGCAAATGAATTAGTTGCACCAGCAGAAGGAGTACCACCAATATAAATACTGTTGTGCCAAACATTATTGGTTCCTGCAGCTTCATTAATTCCACTAATAATTGGTGAGTTTGTAATACCAGCTCCCAAAGTAATCATGTTGTTTCTTAAACTGGTCGTACCACCAGCAGTGCGAATACCATTAATTTCAGCAGTTGCACTTGTGGTTGAAGATGATAAACCGTAAATGTTATTTCTTTCTACAACATTTGCTGAACCTCCATTAAATTGGATACCAGTAACAACTACTGCTGCAGTTGCGTTTGTATTTGTTAATGAGTGAATTGTGTTTTGAGAGTAAGTTTGATTAGCTGAGGTACCCGTTGATGAAATACCAATTACAGAGGAAGCGGTTGTTGTGCCAATTCCACTATTATTTGTTAAGTTTCTTACAACATTAGAGGTAAGTGTACCAATTGCAGCGTTTAAATTTATTCCAATTACTTGAGGAGATCCAGAAGAAGAAGAAGATAATTGAATTGAATTTGAAATTGTTCCACCAACTAGGTTTGAAGAGTGCCCACTTGTTTGTGAAGTACCAGTCCAACCTCTCATCCCATAAACAATAGTATTTCCAGTTGCTCCAGAATTTGTAATACTCAAGCCTCCAATTTGATTACTATTTGCTGTCCAGTTATCTGAACCAAAGTTTAATAAACCATAAATATCTGTACCAAAAGTAGTATTTGTTGTAAAAACAAGTGACCCTGTAGAGGATTGTGATCCAATAATATTTGAGTTAGTATTAATCAAACCATTAGCAACTATAATTCCTGCAAAAGGAGAAGAGGTAGTTGTACCAGCAGAAGTAACTCCAGTCATACTAACAGAGGCAATGGTATTGGAATTAACATTAGAAACAGTTGCACCAGTAACAGCATTTATTAAAATCCCCACAAACTTCCCAGTTGAACCTGTTAAGGTATAAGTTCCAGTTTGGGAGTTTGATGCATATCCAATAATATTGTTTGTAATCGAATGGGCTTGATTTAATGTACCTATTGCCCAAATTGCTGAGTGCTGCGCACCAGTTGTCCACGTTCTTGTTGCTGTTTGATAGAATCTGTTACCGTCAATAGTCCAAGTATTGCAACCAGCATTTAAATAAATACCAGCGCTAGTGGTTGCTGCTCCAAAATAATCATAAATATTATTATTTGAAATTGAATTTCCGCTGTTGCCATTTGCTAATTGTGTTGCAGTACCATTTCCATAAATTGCTTTAGTTGGCAAGGTTGCAGTTGCAGGTCCTATATTGTTGTTTGATATTGTGTTGTTATCATTTCCTGTTGTTGTTGCTGTGTGAAAGAAAATAGTTCCTCCATTCGTTCCAACAGCCATAGTTGCAGAACCCAAAATGGTACAATTAGTAATCGTATTGTTAGTAGCATCAGCAATAAAGCGAATAGTTGATGTTAGAGTGGTTGCCGAAATAGTATTATTTGTAATCGTCAATGAATTTCCTCCCGAATTTAAACCATCAAAGGTTACATTATCTGCACCATTTAAATTTATCATGGGATTACCTGCGGTTGTTGCACCTGAAATCGTCCGGGCAGTACCACCAGTTGGTGAAATTACTATACTCGTGTATAATGATGAACCACCAGATGCATTAAGTGCAGCAGTTGCAG
>JBIKSI010000144.1:0-7986 GCA_044348665.1 Crocinitomicaceae bacterium | reverse complement strand
CCGTCAATAGATTTTTCAAATTCTTTACAAAATTCATCGCTTAAATAAAAAATTTCCGTAATTTTATCCTGAGTGAAATACATAATTTTAGTTTAAATCGTTAATATTCAATACATTAAAGACACTAAAAGTATTTCACTTATTTATAAGGATTTACGATAAGTTATTGACAATCAGATTGTTAATAATCGAACTCAGGTTGGTAGGTATAATTGGAACGTGCAGTAGATCCCAAACGGTTATTTTGCAAGCCCAAGTACCACGGTTCAATTTCGTTTGCCATAAAATCATTTACAAAAGGAACATCGGGTTTGTCAATTTCTTCTTTGTAGCGAATATGAGGATTAATACGATTGTCCACATATATCGCCTCAAAGGGTGTTATTTGAAAATGGTCGTTTGGTCTCCCTAAATTTGGAAACAAATGTAAAGTAAAAACGATAATTATAAAACTAAACATGAACTTTTTATCTTTTTTAATACTCAAAAGTATTGATAATAATTTGTAATGTAAGTGCTATAAAGTAAATTAATATCTAATCTCTGCAGTTGCAACAACATTATTATTTAAATAAACTGTATCATAATAAAATGTAGTTAATCCATTTCTTGATACTTTCGTTTCATAAACATGATATCCCATTGGTAGGTTAAATGGTTCTGGTGAAATATAAGTATAGCAACCTAATCTAAATGTAGACCAATTTTCTGGGAAAGTATTGTCAAATTGATATTTTCTTCTAAATTGCATTGAATCATTTGAACTCAAACAATTTATGTTTTCAATATCCAAAATGATTTGACCATAAGGAACTGCATGAAAATCAACCGTCTGCATTTCACCTTTTTCAACAGGAAAATTACCTCCACCAGAATAATTTCCATCTTGGAACCAACCCACTGGGTGGTAAGTACCAAAAGTATTTACTTGAAGAAAAACATATTTCATACTTTTTTCTTCTATTCTATAATATCCGTTTGCATCAGAAATAGCACTAGCGATAGTCTTCTCTGCTCCCGGTAAACCTCCTGTTGTTTTTACCATACTAATTTTAACTCCTTCGACTGGTTCACCCGTTATAGGATTCATTATATGCCCCTCTACTGCTCTTTGATTGAGCTTACCACAGGAAAGCAAGTGAAAACATACAAAAAAATAAATAAAAAACTTCATAAATTTTGAATATTTCTGGTATGTAATGAATTATCAGATAATCTAATTCTTACCAAATAAGTACCTTTTTCAAGTTCCGATAGATTTAATTCTACCCAAGATGCAGAATAATTATTTTGTTCTAATTTTTCCCCTAACAAACTATATAATTGAAGTTCTTGTATTTGCGAGGAATTACTTGTTTTGATGTGCAATTTCGAAGCAAGTGTGGTTATACCAATTCCAAAATTCCCATATTCTGTAATGCGGATTCTTTCCACATCATTGGTTCTAAGTTTTAAAGGAAATTGGTTTTTGTTGCCAAAAGAATGGTTTTCATCAGCAATATTTCCATTAATTTTCCATTGCTGGTTTCCGTTGCCTTGGCTTGTGTTTTGAGAAAAACTGATGTTATGACAAAAACTTGTCAAACAAAAAAAGAATGTAGTAAGCTTGATTTTTTTCATGATACTGAGATAAAGATAATAATTTTCAGCTAATATCAAAAAAAATAAAAACGATTTTTGCAAATATTTAATTCACAATCGAACTAAAGTTATGAACATTATAGGCATACCCTTGAATGTTACTAGGCATATTATTTAGATCATTTACTTAGAACGAAAGCTTTCAAATTTTAGCTTTCTAAAATAGCAAATCGTAGAAAATCACCCAACAAAAGAAAAATGGAACGGTAAAAAAGGTTGCGTCAAATCGATCTAAAATCCCACCATGTCCTGGTAAAATTGTTCCTGAATCTTTAATTTTTAAATTTCGTTTCATCAATGATTCTAGTAAGTCACCTAAGATTGCGCTTGGAGCAACAAAAAGTGCCGCTATCAGCCAGAAATAAAGATTCTCAGCTTCATTCATTTGACCAATTAGAAATGCTACTAAAAAAGTAAAAAGAACTCCTCCAATTGTACCTTCCCACGTTTTTTTTGGAGAAATACGTTCAATTAACTTTGTTTTTCCAAAAAAGCGACCAGACAAATAGGCGAAAGTGTCATTTGTCCAAATCAATAAAAACATACCAATTAAAACCGGGAAAGTGTGACTAGACATAAAAAGCAATGCCAAAATCAAGGAGAAAGGAAGCAGTAAATAAATAAATCCAAAAACCCCAATTGCTATATTATATAAAGCATAATCTTTCTTTCTCCACAATTCAACAATCATGAAAAGAAATAAAATTGGAAAAAATAGAAATAAGAACGCAAAATTCAACTTGAAAAATAAACAAAGAACAAGTAAAACGTAAAGCACAATGTTTAATGCAAGAAAACTTACTTTGTCAATATTTATCTGATCGTGTTCTTTAAATAAATTTACGTATTCAAAGATTCCTGCGACAAAAAACAAGGTAAAAACACCTATTGCAACATACACATTGAACCAAATTGAACAAACGATTGCAGTAACAAATAAAAAACCCGTTATTGCTCGTAAAACTAAATTACTCATTTTATTTCAATATACTGTTTGCCAATTCCAAATACTTTTTAGGAATACGTAAAATTATTTTCCCTGAACTAGATTGCTTCGAAATTTGATGATCTATTTCATAAACTGGAATCTTATATTTTTCCAATTTCAACTTTGTTTCCTTAGCTAAATCATTATCGAGCGTACGAAGAATTTCTACAAAATCTCGCGCGTTGTGTCCTTTTGAGTCAGATTTAAATAGATTCTTCAGGTTTCTCCACAATCCCATTGTCGTCAGTTTTTGTTTCTACTTCTGTTCCTTCTGCAGTTGTGGTATTTTCTTGAATATCAGAGGACATTTCTTCAGTTGACCATTCTCTTTTTCCAAAAATCAATTCTAAATCTTCTTTAAAAATAACTTCTTTTTCAAGTAATTTTTCTGCTAAAGCAGTCAATTTATCTTTATTATCAGTTAAAATTTGTAAAGCTCTTTGGTACTGCGTTTCAATGATGATACTCACTTCCTCATCAATGATTTTCGCTGTTTCTTCTGAATACGGTTTATTAAACGATTCTCGACCTTGCGAATCATAGTAAGAACGATTTCCAATGCGTTTGTTTAATCCGTAAATGCTTACAATCGCGTAGGCCTGTTTAGTAACTTTTTCTAAATCACTTAATGCACCTGTAGAAATTTTACCAAAAATTAATTCTTCTGCAGCCCTACCACCCAGTGCAGAACACATTTCATCTAAAATTTGCTCTGTGGTAGTAATACTTCGTTCTTCAGGTAAATACCAAGCAGCTCCGAGAGATTGCCCTCTAGGAACAATCGTCACTTTCACCAATGGAGAAGCATGCTCTAACAACCAGGAAGTTGTTGCGTGACCAGCCTCATGAAATGCAATAGAACGTTTTTCTTGTTTGGTAATAATTTTATTTTTCTTTTCTAATCCACCTACAATTCTGTCAACTGCATCTAAAAAATCTTGTTTTTCTACTTGAGTTTTTCCATGTCTTGCAGCGATTAAAGCAGCTTCATTACATAAATTAGCAATATCTGCACCTGAAAAACCTGGAGTTTGTTTAGATAGAAATTCAATATCCATATCTTTTTCCAATTTCAAAGGCTTTAAATGTACCTTGAAAATTTCTTTTCGTTCATTGATATCTGGCATATCCACGTAGATTTGCCTGTCAAACCGACCAGCACGCATCAAAGCACTATCTAAAACATCAGCGCGGTTTGTTGCAGCTAAAATGATCACTCCAGAATTAGTTCCAAAACCATCCATTTCAGTTAACAATTGATTTAGCGTATTTTCACGCTCATCATTTGCACCCATTCCGTTACCTTTTGATCTTGCACGACCAATCGCATCGATTTCATCAATAAAAATAATTGCCGGAGCTTTTTCTTTTGCCTGCTTGAATAAATCTCTCACACGAGAAGCACCAACTCCAACGAACATTTCTACAAAATCAGAACCAGACAATGAGAAAAATGGAACTTTAGCTTCACCTGCAACTGCTTTTGCAAGTAATGTTTTACCTGTTCCCGGAGGACCTACAAGTAAGGCTCCTTTAGGGATTTTTGCTCCAAGTTCCGTATATTTTTTTGAATTTTTTAAAAACTCAACAATTTCCTGAATTTCTTCTTTTGCACCCGTTAAACCTGCAACATCAGCGAAAGTAACGTTTGTTGTTTTACCTTTTTCGTAAACTTGTGCACGAGATTTTCCAATGTTAAAAATTTGACCGCCAGGACCTCCGCCACCGCCAGTCATTCTGCGCATAACAAACATCCAAATAACAATCAAAATCAAGATTGGAAGAATGAAACTTATGATGTTTCCAAGGTAATTAACTTCTTCTGTTGGAATGTGCTCAATTTCATTTTTACCTTTAGACTTTAAAAATTCATTTGTTTTATCCAAACGGTCTAAAAAATTCCCTGCATCAGAAACGTCCAATTGAAAAACTGGATTTTTGCTGCCCATTTTTGATTTTGAGCTTGATTTTAGTGCCGCTTTTAATGGTGCAAATTGCTTGTCTTTTGATTGCTCAACAAATTTTCGACCATCTTCGGTTAATTTGAAGTCAACTCTTACTCGATTTACAAGTTTAACATCATTCACATAACTAGAATCAGCTAAAGCAAAAAATGTAGATTGATACATTATTTTAACGGAACCAGCTCCGCTCGTGTAAAGAGAGAATGCTACTAATGAAATTGCTATTACTGCATAAATCCAATAAACTGAAAACGGATTTTTCTTTTTTTCTTGATTTTCTTCGCTCATGTGTTGTTAATTTTTAATCAATGTTTGGAATATCTGTGCGAATGGCATCTGCCCACAATCCTTCTAAGTCATAGAAAGACCTTGCGTCTTTGTAAAAAATGTGCGCAACTACATTTACGTAATCTAACAAAATCCATTCAGAATTTGTTTTCCCTTCCACATGCCATGGTCTTTCTTGCAATTCTTTACGTGTGAAACGTGTTACAGCTGAATTTATACCATCCACCTGTACAGTTGATTCACCAGAACAAATAACGAAAAAATCACAAACCGCAGCATGAATTTCTCTCAAATCTAAAACAACTATATCCTTTGCTTTATTATCTTGCATTCCTTCGACGATTGCTTTGCAAAGAATCTCAGAATCTATATCTTTTTTTACTTTATACATCTATTTTTATTTCACTTTTAAATAGTTTTACAAAACTAATTTAATTTTTAAATTTACAACCATATTTTCATGTAATCTTAACAAATTTTCTCAATGATTGGCAGAAAAATCATTTACAAAGATACACTTACTTCAACAAACAATTATGTTGCCAATAAAGTTTTATTAGGTGAAATTGAACATGGGTCGGTTATTTTGGCAGGAAACCAAACCGATGGAAAAGGTCAAAGAGCTTCAAAATGGGACTCTGAGCCCTATAAAAACATCAGTTTGAGTCTATTTGTTGAGTATGCCAATTTGTCGCTTACTCATCTAGCAAAAATAAATCAATTTGTGAGTTTGGCTTGCTGCGACTTTTTATGTGAATATCACCCAGGATTTAAGATTAAATGGCCAAACGATTTGGTGTATGACAACAAAAAAATTGGCGGAATATTAATCGAATCTCAATTGGATAAATTTGGCGTTAAATCAAGTATCATCGGCATTGGAATAAACATCAATCAAGAATTATTTGGAGATTATAATGCATGTAGCTTAAAAAATATTGTGGCAAAAGAATTTTCTATTCAAGACCTTGGCTTTTCCTTAATAGAAAAGCTTAATAAACGTTTTGAAGAGTTTTCAAGTTTCCAGTTTGACAAATTAAAAATCGATTACCTTGACAATTTGTGGCTATTTCAGGAAGAAAAAAATTATTTTTCCGTAAACGACCAGAAAAATTTCACTGGAATCATAAAAGACATTGATGAAAATGGAAATTTAATTGTTTTCAACACCGATTTAGATATTATTCAAACATTCAGACACAAAGAAATTGTATTTCTTGAGCGAATGACAAATTGATTTGAATTAATTTTCGTAGTGCTTTTTGAGGTTTTCAGCCATTGTGTTGAACAAATGAGTCATTGGACCTTCAACCATCATTTTAAGAAAATAATTCACCTCTCCATCAAACATCAAATAACCTTCCGTATGTTCCCCTTTTTCCTCCATGAAAATTGTTAAACTGAAAGGAAAAGGAGATTTTTGTCCAGACTTCAAGAAAATTTTATTCGGTTCCTCAAAGCCAACTTGGTTAAAAGAAATCATAATTCCACCTTGTACTTTAAAAGAACAGGATAGTTCATCAGATTTCCAGTCATTTATTTTATCAAGAGGCATTAAATCCTTGATGTTATTCGTATCTTTTAAATAAGAAAAAACAGTTTGAATGTCTTTATTTACAGTAACCTTATTGCTTTCAATAATCATATAATTCTCTTAGATATTCCAATTAGAAGGATTGTTTTTCCATTCTGTCAAAGATTCAACACTTTCTTCCGTTATGTATTTCTTTTTAACGGCTTGTTCCATCAAAAAGTCATAATTTGTTAATGTTTCAAATTTACATTTTGCCTTTTCGAAATTATCAATCGATTCTTGAAAACCATAGGTAAAAATTGCAGCCAAACCTTTTACATTCAAGTTTGCTTCTTTCAACGCTTTAACAGCCTCTAAACTACTTCCACCGGTAGAAATTAAATCTTCAATTACTACAACTGTTTGATTTTCCTCGTAAAAACCTTCAATTTGATTTCCTAAACCATGCGCTTTTGGAGTGCTTCTCACATAAATGAAAGGAACTCCCAATTCTTGTGCTACCAAAACACCATGTGCAATTCCTCCTGTTGCAACACCAGCAATTAAATCAGGTTTACCAAATTTCTCTAAAATCATTTCAGAAAAAGATTGACGTATGTATGTTCTAACCTTTGGAAAAGACAAAGTTTTTCTATTATCACAGTAAATTGGAGACTTCCAACCTGATGCCCAAGTGAAAGGATTTGTTGGTTGCAATTTTATTGCTTTAATTTGTAGTAAAAATTCGGCTAGTTTATATGCTCGGTCGTTGTTCAATTTCATAATGCAAATGTATAAAGTTTTTATTCAAAACAAACCATTATTTTTCATTAATTCGAAAAAAAAATGTGAAATAGATGGTTTATTTCTATCTGAAAGTCTTGCTATTTCTAATAAACGTGTTGTTAATCATTTGTTACAGCACATTCCAAAGAACATGCCATTAATTATCACCTGCGAAAACTGTGAAGATGCAATAAATTCATTTTTTAGCGACTTTGATTTCGTGGAAGCAGCCGGTGGAATTGTTAAACGAAAAGATAAATACCTGTTTATCAAACGAAACGGAGTTTGGGATATTCCAAAAGGTAAAATTGAAAGTAATGAATCTCCTGACTTAGCTGCTGTAAGAGAAATCGAAGAAGAATGTGGAATAAATTGCGAAAAAGTTGAAAAAATGATTTGCATCACTTATCACACATATCAATTTAAGGGAAAAGATACGCTTAAAAAAACATATTGGTATTCCTTAAATTATGAAGGAAAAAAGAATTTAGTAGCCCAGACTGAGGAAGGAATCACAAAAGTGAAATGGAAAAAACTGGAGCAAATTCAAAAAATCAAAGAAGATACTTTTCCTTCAATAGTTGATGTAATTGATGAATATTTTGGAGATGAACTCGCTTAAACCAATAGCCGAAAAATATCAAAAAGGAATTAATAAAAATAATGTTTGAATCTCTTAAAATAAAACTATTCACTGTGCAACCTGTGGCAAAAGTATCGTCAAATCTAATAAAAAAGATTGTCAAATCTCAATTTAATGACAAATACGATTCTATAATGGTTAAACTGGAGTCGCTTAAAATTGA
>JBIKSI010000143.1:0-7993 GCA_044348665.1 Crocinitomicaceae bacterium | reverse complement strand
TTTCCATCCTTAAAAATGTATCTAAATTTTAACTGACCATTCGGATGAAATTCCTCGTAAACTCCATCGTAAAGAAATTCAATTCCAAGACTATCAATTAGTTTGCCTTTTGACACAGTTTTATTGTTAATCCATGCATTTCCATCGTAGTTGATAAATATGGATGAATTCGAGTAATCAAATTCGTCGTAGTTTTCTCCTTCATAAGAAAAAAGTTTTTCTTCAGGTAATTCTAAGTCTTCAATTTCTTCTGCATGAAAACGATATAATTTATTAAATTCAATACGAACACTAATCGCATTTTGAGGTAAATTAAAAGAATCAAGTGGCATCACATCCATAAAACTTGTGTTTCGAATCAACTGTTTGTGCACCTTTTTTAGGTTTTTTTGATCGACATCTAATGCTGTGTAATGATTTTTCAGGTAATAAAACTCGTTGTCTACCTTTAGTTTTTCGTCAAAAATGAATTCATGTGAGTAATTTTTCCATTCACCAGTTGGATTTCCGTTGGTATAATTTCCCTCGAAAATTAATTTCCCATCAATAAATTCCGTGTAAGGGCCTTCAATAATTCCTTCAACATATTCACAATTAACAACACTGTAAACAGGATCAGCTTTGAGTGTTGTTAGATTTGTGCTAAAGTTATTGTAGGCTAAAAATTTCCATTTCCCGATACGTTTTCCATTTTTGAAATTCCCTTGTTCGATGGTATCTCCGCGTGGATTTAACCAGTAAGCAAAACCTTCTATGAGGTTATTTCTAATTTCAAAATGACCTGCAACTTGGTTTTCAAGCAAACGAATATTTCCTTTTACATCCAATTCAATTAAATCCTCAAAATATTGAATGTATTTTCCGTCAGCAATTTTGTCTAAACTTGGGGTAACTGTTTGATGTAAATTATAATTTGTTTCATAATAGTTTCTGCTATTTTGTCTAATATATGCAAGTGCTTTTGGATTGGTTTTGGTACCAAAATTAAAAAGGTATTCATTTTCAAAGTATTCGTAATTTGCATCAAAATCTTCTTCATTAATGGCCATTTCGGGCATCAATTTTTTAAACAAAATCAATTTGTTGTTTTTTTCTTTCTTATTTACTGCTTGGATAAAAATCCAACTTGGTGTAGCATCTTTTTTGTGCGGATACACATAAAAATCTTGATTGTTTAGCTGAACTTTTTCTTGAGAAAAAATGAAGTTAAAAATAGTTGAAAATGTAAGGAGGAAAAAAATCTTATTTCTCATTGTTTGTTATATTATGGTTTTTATTTTTTGTTCTGTAATGTAATGTTTCTTTAAAAGAATACGCTGATTTTTCTTCTGAGAAAGATTGGTGTTTTATTTCGACCGGTCGCTGAAATTCATCATAAATAATCTTATTTTCCATTTTTGAGATAAATTGTCCTCCAGAAAATGTAGAATCAAGGTAGGATTTCCAAGCGTGCTTTGTGTCATAAAAATAGTATCTTCTAAATTCAAAGGGATAAGTTTTTTTTGTTCTACGCTTTAAAACCCCTGTTTTGTGATAATAATATTTGTGTACAAGTGATTCATTTACAATGTTTTCCACGTGGTATTTTTTGTAAGGCTTGCGCAAGGATCCGTGAATTACCCAGTCCTCTTTTTTTGGATGCAGGATAGAGTCTATAGAAAGTGGACCCCAATATTTTCTGTTTTTAACCGAAAAATAAAAGTTTCCCTTGTCAGGATTGATGTAAGCAGCGTATTTTTTCTCCTTTTTGACGAATTTGAGTAAATTATGTTGCAATAATTCCTCTTGATATAGTTCCGTTGTAAACTCATCTTCTTCATTTTTTTTCGTCAGACTTATCAAGGGTAAAGTGCGAACATTTCGAAATCCGGAAGAAAGCATATTTCCCTCATAAATAAAATTGGCACGTGAAATTTCCCGATCATCGAAATAGGAATAAATTACAATTTGGTCCACCAAACCATTTGGGTCAAAATAATATTCAATTTTTTCCTTCGGAACAATTTTTAATTGCGATTCATTATCCGTTGTATCAGCGTGAATTCGTGGATAAATTTGTTTTGTGATTTTATAAATTTGATGCGCACGAATTAAGGAATCGTCAAACCACAATGGGAAATTTAATTCATCCTCAAAATCATTGTTGTAAAAATTTGGATTTATCCACTGCGCCACTTTTTTCGGAGCTTTTATTTTATCCAAATCAGATTTTTTTCCGCACGCAAGTAGGATTAGAATCAATAATAAATAAGTATGTGTTGCGCGCAAAAAAGTAAATTTGTCAATAAAGATACATTATTTTTTCAAATGTTGATACTGCCAGCAAATAAATTTTTTTTTTCGAATTACTAGGCCAGTTTTCGAACTTTGGTAATTTTTGCAATAAAAGTCTTTTTTGGCTTGTAATTGATGATGCCGGAGGTATCAAATGTCATTAACGACGGATGATTCCTGATAGCTCTCGGAACCGTCGTTAAGGCAAAAAATTGACTTGTTTTTGGCGTGTGTTTTTGTTTAAAAACCATGACAAAAACTAATAAAATTAATTACTCGTCAAACTAATAAGTAATTCAATTTTTTTTCTTGAAATTTTAGTGATTTGGCAAGTTTAAATCTTTACATTTTATTAAAATCTTGAGTTATTTATTCATGATGTCCTCAATCTCCTCCGCTTCAATCGGGATATTAGACATAAGATTAAAAGGCTTGCCTGAGTTTGTAACAAGTAAATCATCCTCTATTCTTATACCGATTCCTTCCTCTGGTATGTAGATTCCTGGTTCGCAAGTGAAAACCATTCCTGCGGAAATTGGCTCATTCCACAATCCAACATCATGCGTATCAAGTCCTAAGAAATGGGAAGTTCCATGCATGAAATATTTTTTATAGGCTGGCCAATCTGGATTTTGATTTTTAATGTCAGTTGCGTCAATTAATTTCAATTTTATCAATTCACTTTCCATCAAACGACCTACTTCTTGATGATATTCCGCCATGATTGTACCTGGAACAAGTAATTTTTCTGCCTCTTTCTTGACGTGTAAAACAGAATTATACACAGCTTTTTGTCTTTCGGTAAATTTACCACTTACTGGAATACAACGGGTTAAATCAGATGAATAATTAGCGTATTCTGCTCCCACATCTAATAAAATCACATCACCGGCATGACATTGCTTGTTGTTTTCAATATAATGTAAAACACAGGCGTTTTTTCCTGATGCGATAATTGGTGTGTAAGCAAAACCTTTCGAGCGGTTGATTAAAAACTCGTGTGCCAATTCCGCTTCGATTTCATATTCCCAAACTCCTGGTTTGATGAAGTTTAAAACACGACTTACTCCTTTGTGAGTGATGTTGCAAGC
Organism: Crocinitomicaceae bacterium; assembly: GCA_044348665.1. Classification (GTDB taxonomy): domain Bacteria; phylum Bacteroidota; class Bacteroidia; order Flavobacteriales_D; family Crocinitomicaceae; genus M2408. Next base: position 4,628 of record JBIKSI010000143.1, on the reverse strand, counting down.
AATTTGCATCAAATCAATTTCTTCTTGTTTTTTTACCGAACGAATTGCGTGCATAATTGGAGCACTTTTGTTTACTTGGTGAGCAGGGAAATCGTTTTTGAATTTTTTAATAAATCGGTCTTCTCTTGTTTCCACCTCAGTACTAGCGCGTAAATGTTCGTTGGTGTTTAAATAAACTCCTTGCGCTTCAGCTAGTAATTGTTTCCAAATGGTATCAAATTGATTCAACCAATAAACTGTTTTTATTCCAGAGACTTCGAAAGCTTGTTCTTTGTTTAGTTTTTCCCCTTCCCAAATTGCAATTAGATCGCTAGTTTCTTTTAGGAATAGAATTTCTCTGTGTTTTTCATTTGAACAAGAAGGGAAAATCACCAAAATACTTTCCTCCTGATCCACGCCAGACAAATAAAATATGTCACGGTGTTGCTGAAAAGGCATCGTGCTATCTGCACTGATTGGAAAAATATCATTTGAATTAAAAACAGCTAAAGTTTTGTTTGCCATTTTATCAGCGAACTTTTTTCTATTTTTAATAAAAAGTGTTTTTTGGATGCGATTGTACTTCATGTTCCTATAAATTTTTGCATAAAGTTAATAATTTTTTAAAATTTTGAAAAAAAAAATCGCAGAACGTAAATAGATTACGTAGTGCCTGCCGTAATTTTGTCTCATCAATTAAAAACAACAAGAAAATGGGAACAATTTATCAATTTATTCAGCTAAAAAGAATCGAGTTTGAAAATGACTCTAAAGACGTATTGATTTCTTGCGAAATTATAAAAAATATGGAAAGCAGCCATCATTATTTTATCATTTCTCATACAGAATTGAATCAAATTTTTGGCGATTTACAGGCTAAAAATGAGGACATTAATCTATATGATTATATCGAGAAAGTGGATTTGAATTCTAAAACATCTATTTACTCTCTTGATTTGGTGAAAAATAATATTAAAAATTCTTGGTTACCAGAAATTGTAATGAATTCCAATCACCGCGAAATTAGGGCATAATGTTGATTGTCGCATTTTTTTTGGGATTAATTATCAAAAAATAACCCCTTAAATACAACCTTTTCAATTTTTTTTCGTTAAAAGTGTAACATAAATTCATTTTTGAAATTTTTTTATGTAAATTTGAATACTTTTTTAACCTTGAAAAGTCCAATTTAAGATGAGAACAAAAAAAATAATTGCTTTAACACTACTATTAAGTCTAGTGGTTTTCGGATGTGTAAAACACGAAGTTATTCCACCTCCAACACCTTTGGTTGATTTGGTTCCTCATTTTACGGGAGTAATCAATGGTACAGATGTTGAGTACACGGATGATGTGGATGGCTTTAATGCTGAAACTAGTGAGGCACAATACATTTTACCTCCACCTGAATTGTCAACAGTTGTTTATTTCTGTGATATGAATTCAAATTTAATTAATACTGCGGTGAAAGTTGCTGTTGGTGGTTTGCAATGGGATGCGGGTGCTTTGGATAAACCTTCTTTAACACAATTTAATACCTTTTTCACAGATAGATTGACTCCTTCTGTTCTACCATTTTCCTTAAACGGAAAAGAAGGTTTTGAAGTGACTTATTCTGATAATTTTGGAAATGTTTGGAAGTCCGATGAAACGAGTGTGAATGCACAATCTGCTGTTTTCACGGAAATTGAAAACGAACAAGATGGAACAGGTGATTATTCAAAATTCAAATTAGAATTCTCTTGTCATGTTTATAGAAATATAGGCTTAAACGAAAGAGATTCAATTCGTATTGAGAATGGTATTTTTGAAGGTTGGTTTAAAAGATAATTCTCCAGCTTACGAAACAATCATTTATGAGTAAAAAAAGTATTAAAATAGCTATCATTGGCGATTACAATTTTACTTATAACACCCATCATGCAACAAATTTAGCCCTCGACCATGCTAGTTATTTTTTGGAGGTAGAAGTCAATTACTATTGGATTCGCCTAGAAGAAGCATGTCAACTTAAGGGTTCTCAGTTTCAAGAATACGATGGTGTTTGGTTTAGTCCAGGGCCATTTAAAAGTCCGTTTTTATTAGATGGAACAATCGATTTAATTCTAAAGCAAAATTTACCAACTTTTATTACGGGTGAAGCCTATAAATCTTTGGTAGATGTGATTATTCACAGAAATAATCTAAATGCCCATGGCGAAAAATTGATTTCTGACAATTTAGTTGCTGGAGAAATCTTCCAAAGAGTTGAAATCACGCCGCATTCAAAGGCTTTGATTAAGCTGTACGAAAACCATAATAACATTGAACTAACGTCATCACGCTTTAGTTTGTACCCGCAATTAATAAGTTTTTTAGAAGAAAATCAAATTGACATTGAAGCCTATAATCAGTTTGAGGAACCAGAAATTATTAGTTTAAAATCTCATCCTTTCTTTTTGGCCTGCGGATTTTGTCCTCAAATTTCTTCTACCAGAGAAATTCCTCATCCTTTGGTTTATACTTTTTTGAAAGCTTGTTTGAATTTGAATTCGTAATTAAACTTTAAGCACGTCATTGATCCATTATTTTTCGATGCAACCTTCATTTTTTAATTCTGCGAATATTCCTTACCTTTGCTAAAAAGCATGATATGAAATTTGATGATTACAGAATCTCTTCCAAAATAAAATCTGAATTGAAAGTTTTGGGTTTAAATAAACCTACAGACATTCAATTTAAGGCCATTCAGCCAATTCTTAATGGAGAAGATGTGTTGGCAATTGCTCAAACTGGAACTGGAAAAACAGCTGCATTCGTCATTCCGATTTTAGATCGTCTTGCTGAGAAATTTAAAAAGAAAAAGCGTGAAGGTGTTTCCTGTTTGGTTTTGGTTCCAACACGAGAATTAGCGATTCAAATTTTAGAAGTTTTTCAAAAAATTGGAAAAGGATTGGATTTGGTTTCAGCGAGTATTCATGGCGGAATTGAGCAAGATCCACAAATCAAGCAATTAAATAGCGGAGTTGACATTTTGGTCGCAACGCCAGGAAGAATGTTCGATTTGGTTTCTCAAGGACATTTGGATATGAAAAAATTAGATTTTTTAGTCTTAGACGAAGCCGATCACATGTTAGACTTAGGTTTTATAAAGGATATTCAAGATTTGATGAAACACATTCCTAAAAACCGTCAAACTTTATTTTTCTCTGCAACAATTACAAAAAAGATAAAAACTTTGGCCTATTCCTTGGTTCGAAATGCCATTCGAATTCAAATTTCACCCAAAAATCCAATTGCAAAAAACATAGATCATGCCGTAGCATTTATTGAAATGGATGACAAACGTTTTTTCTTGGAAAATGTATTGAAAGAATATCCTGAAAGTAAATTTGTGGTGTTTGTTAGAACAAAAATTCGTGCCGAACGAGTAATGGCAGCCATGAAACGCGTGGAAGTTGATACGGAATTTTTGCATGGAGGCGTTGAACAAAAAGAACGTTTTGAAATTTTAGATCGATTTAGAAAGGGTGAGAATAAAGTGCTTGTTACGACTGATGTTGCTGCACGTGGAATCGATATTCCCGATGTAGATTACGTTATCAATTATGATCTTCCTGATGTAGCTGAAAATTATGTGCATCGAGTTGGAAGAACTGGAAGGGGAAATAAACGAGGACAAGCTTTGGCATTTTGCAGCCCAGAAGAAAAGATTTTTCTAGACGAAATCGAGGTTTATACAGGAGAAGATATTGAACATTATGACATTCCAAAAGGAGAATATTTTGATATCATTGCCGATTCTGAAGATGCTTCCCATGATTGGAAAAAACTCATCAAGGAAGCGAATAAAGAGGATGGAACTGAAAATGAATGGTAATTAATTTTTATTTAAAATTTTATGCGATCCATCGCAACTTGGCATTCGTTTAGAAAGCCCACAAACGCAATCTGTAATGCCTTTACCGTCTAAAATTCTTTTGGTGTATTTCTCAATACGTGCAATGCGTGTTTTACTTTGAGCTGTTTGCGTAAAATGCAGTAAATATCCTTTTCTTCGTCCAGGAGTTAAGGCTTCGAAAGCAAGTTTGAATTTAGGTTCAGCATTAAACTTGTCTGTTAGTTCAGTCGGTACTTCATACTCCGTAACATCTTTATATTCTATTTTCAAACCAGCTTTTTCAACTTCTACTGCCTCAAAAATGTAGCTTTTAATCAATGCTTCTTGCTCAATGATTTCCTGAACATTTTTAAATCTAATCTGTTTTCCAGATTGTGAATTTTCACCTGGCGTGAATAAAATAGAAGCGTGATCTTGAAGCAAAGCTCCTTTGAAAAACATGATGGCACAATATTCTTTGAAACCACCTAAGATAAAAATGTTTTTTTGGTCAAAGGTATAGCAAGGTTGTTTCCATTTATACTCTTCCTGTAAGCCGCAACTTAAGGCAATCTCTCTCAATTGTTCCAATTCATTTTTCCAAGATTTAATTCTTGAAAAAAAATCATTTACATCTGGATTCATTCTTTTCTCTTTAAAACGGTTTCGAAATCACTATTAACCGACTAAAATCAAAAAGTACAGTTTTTCCTTTCAAAAGCCCCATATTTATTAAGATTTAATTCTCTAAATAAAAACCTACCGCCCCGATTTTAGAACAAATCCATCT
>JBIKSI010000036.1:0-25328 GCA_044348665.1 Crocinitomicaceae bacterium | reverse complement strand
TTCTTTGATAGCTTCAATAGCAACTTTTGCTTTGAAAGCAGCACTAAATTTTCTTCTTTCTTTTTTCATATTCAACTGTTAAAATTACAATTTAATCAGTTGTCCGAAAAATGGGGAGTATTATAAATATTATACTTTCTAAAGTTGGTATGTCAATACCAAGACCTACAAGGCCAATAACGACAAAAATTGCATCAAATTTAGAAGCTAACAATATCATTGGAACTGGTTCAGGTATAGTAATTTCAAACAATGGTTACATTATAACAAATAATCATGTTGTTGAAAATGGTAAAATTTTTGATATTAGAATAAATGATAAAACTTACAAAGCAGATTTAATAAAAACAGATAAAACTAATGATTTTGCTATTCTGAAAATTAACGATAAAGCATTTGTAAATTTTACAAAAATCCCTTTTGTTATTAAAAACAGCACTTTAAGTATTGGAACAAAAGTATTTACCTTAGGTTTCCCACAAACTGAAATACAAGGGAAAGGCATTAAATTAACTGATGGAATAATAAGTTCCAAAACAGGCTACCAAGACGACCCTGTTTGTTATCAAATTTCTTGCCCTATTCAGCCTGGAAATAGTGGTGGTCCATTATTTGACATGAATGGTTCACTTGTTGGTATTGTCAATGCAGGTATCCCTGGCGCAAACTCAGTTGGCTACAGTATTAAAAGTACGTATTTGTTGAATTTTTTAGATATTATTGAGGGTCTGCCAGAACTCTCTAAAGTTACCACTCTTACAGGTAAAACATTAAGTGAACAATCTGAAATATTAACTAAATATTGTGTATTAATAACTGTAAAAAATTAAACTTAATTATTCGGTTTTTTTTAAGGATACAATTGAACGTAACAGTTCTTTTTCTCATAAATCATTTCTTCTCATAACCCAAACTCTCCGCATTTTTCAAAACATTTTTTTGGATTTCTTCGCCAAAATCAGATTCTGTTGAGTTTTCGTTTTTACGCAGTTCTGCAATGTGTTTTTCGCGTTCGGTATTCAAATCCTGGATGATTTTTTGATATTTTTCGCGTTTCGCTTTATTACTTGCAATAAATTCCAATTTTTCTTTTTCAGATTTGCCTTTTAACTCCGCAGGAAGTTCTTCATCCTTCATTTTCAAAACCATGGTTGAATCTGATTTGCTAGCGTCAATGATGTCCCACGAAGCATTGTTGTAAACTGCTTTCGATTTCACAATCGCTCTTTCCGTAAAAGCAGCAGCTGATTGAGTAACAGCATTTTTATCCTCCTTTTCTTGAGAAGACTTTTTATCCAAACCTTTAGCTCCGTAACCATAATACGTTCTGTTGATAGAATCATTGTATTCTCTAATTCTTTGGTCAAAAGGAGTGTCATAATGTTTTACAACTAAATTAGAATTGATGTTGCTGTATTCTCCTTTTCCAAATTGAGAAGCATCGTACCAAAACTCTTTGATTCCTTGTTGATAATCGCCGCAATAGATTGTATTTACTTGCACATTGGCTGAAACCGCACTAGAACATGCAATTTTGTAATCCACGGCGCCTTGGTTGAAAGGCTCATTTCCAGCGATATAAATAATTTTCATATCACTTGGATAGCTTTTCCAAGAAAGTTTTTCAAGCGATTCAGAAATCACAGCTCCACAATATTCGCTACCTCCGCGAGTTGTAAGACCAAATAACTTTTGGGAAATCAAGTCTAAATCTGAAGTGAAGGGTAAAATTTGTCGAACAAAATTTTTATTTTCTAAAATATTATCGTTCCCATAATCGTACAAAGCAATTTCGATATTCGGAATTTGTCCATTGTATCGTAAATTCGACATGGTATTAACGATGCCCCAAATACGAGATTTCGCTTGTTCAATTAAACCATCCATGCTGTTGGAGGTATCAAACAAAATCGCAATTTGAATATTTCCTGAATATGTGTTTCCTTGCGAAAAGGATTTTAGTCCAACTAAAAGAACAAAAATAAAAGATGCTAATTTTTTCATGACATTGAATTTATACGCTTAGGTACAAACATGTGGAAAAAAGGTTCAAAAGATTTTTAAAATATCTATTAACTGCATTATTTTTAAAAAAATACAAGGTGGATTTTGAAGTGGAATAAAATTGATTTCCATTCCCTTAAAACAAACCATTAATTTTCAAAGGCTTATTCACAATATTCATATTTAATGTAAACCTAATTTTTTGAACATATTCAACATCCATTTTCAAATTTTCACTCATAAGTATTGGGAAATAAAGTCCGAAAACTTTTCCAAAACGCACGGCTAAACCTGTATTGTAAACGAAAGCATTCTTTTCAGAATCATTAAATATTCCAAAATCAGCAAAAACACCCAAAACGTTGGGCTTAATTGGAAGTTGTGCGTAAAAATTACCACTTGTCAACCACGTGTGTGTAGAACCAAAAGTACTTGTACTCTTGAAGCCGCCAATGTTTTCCATTCGCTGACGATTTGTAAGGTCATATTGTCGTGAGAAGAAATATTCCTCTAAAAATAAATCTTGATAACCTGAATTTCCACTCAAAGAATATTCGTATTCATTAGACAACCAAGAAGAGGAATTTAACATATTATTTACTTGCCAAAATTTACCAACAAAAAGACGTAATTCCATCCATCGAGCCATTTTGTTCTTCAAATATTTGTACTTAAATGTTGCTTCCGCAGTTGAGCGTATCAAACTTTCATTATTTTCTAAATTGTCAAAATACTCTGTTCGAGTAGATGCTTCTATTTCAAAATCTGGTTTTTTGTAATGTATTGAATATTTCAAAAATGCTCCTCCACGATTTAATATCGTTCTTGGGTTAAATCCAACAACTGGAAGTTCGATTTGAGCATATCGTTCATCGTAGCGATAAATCCCTTGAAGTAAAAGAGTATGAGAAAAAGCATTCGCATCTTTTCTATTTCCTAATTTTAGGTAAATGTAAGGTGAAACACCAGCATAATATGATCTTTCGTCGGTTCCAAAAGATTTGATAGAAATTCCAACTCTACTCAATTTAACGTGCTTTTTAGGTAAAAATGTGTAAGAAAATTCGCCTGTTCCTGAAATGTTTTTTCTACCAAATGAAAACATGGGTGCAATTAAATATTGATACCTTTTAAATGGCAATCCCAAATTATGCGAAGCAACACCAAGCATTAATTTATCCGCATTATTTCCTGCAATAATTGGTGTCCAAAAATTATTGCTTTTCGACCTTTCATGATCACCAAAAAGAAATTCAAATTTAATCGGTTCCTTTTTTTTCAATAACCATGATTTATTCCAAGTATTATTTGATCGATTAATCTCAGGAATTTGTCTGTTGACATCAATAATTGCCATTTGAGCATCTTTCATATCAAATTTTAAAATCTGCTTTTTAGTGGAAAAATCTTGCGTCCATTTTGTTATGGTATCTTTCTCACTAATTAAACTCACTGGAATCGGACCATTTACATGACCTTTTGTTTTCACATGAACAGTGACTCCTTCATCTGATTTTTTAACTTTTTTAATTTTATAGTCCAAGAAATTTGTTGTTTGAATCAAATCTTCAAAAAGCCAAGACAAATTTTTTCCAGAACTAGTTTCCATGGATTTACGCATGTCTTCTGGTTGGGGATGTTTGAATTTCCATTCTTCAAAATAGGCACTCATAACCTTGTTAAAATTTGCTTCACCTAAAAATTCTTTGAGGTAATGAAACACCAAGCCTGTCTTTTGATACATGATGAAACCATAATTTCCAGAAGTGAATTTTTCAGATTTTGTTTCAATCGGTTGATCTTCACCTAAAACAGTCATAAAACGGTAAGAAACATCTCCCATATCGTGGTGATCCAAGTCGTTTAAATGAAATTTTCCGCCCATCACCATGTCCGAAAGTTGTTTGTTATTAGGGTATTTTGTTTCCACGTAACGCATTTCGTTTAAGGTATTTAATCCTTCGTCCATCCAACCATGAACGCGCTCGTTTGTCCCCAAAATTCCATAAAACCAGTTATGTCCAACTTCATGAACAATAACTATTTCAAGTTCCATTTTGCTACCAGTGTTTCCAATCACAGTTACATTTGGGTACTCCATTCCACCTCCTGCGGAAATTGTACCGTCAACAGCCGTCACTTGATTGTACGGATAATCTCCATTCCACAGCGAATAATAATACGTTCCATCGTTGATGTATTCAATCGCATCCTTCCAAACCATTTCATTTCGAGGGGTAAACATCGCCCATGTTGTTACTTTTCGTTTTGAATGTGGCAATTCAACTTCACCTTTTAATACGCGAAATCGTTTATCAGCAAACCATGCAAAATCATGGACCTTTGATTGCGTAAAGCGAATGGTTTTCCATTCCTTCGATGATTCAGGAAAAATTGGATTTTTTTCGGCTTTTCCAGCAGTTTTAGGATTTCCACCCAAGGTTTCTTTCGTTTTTTTAGCTAAATCGTTTAGAAATGTCAATTCACTTTCAGTTTGCAAATCGCCAGTTGCTCCAACTACATAATTTTTCGGTAAGGTAATCGACACATCAAAGGAGCCAAATTCGGAATAAAATTCACCCTGATTTAAATAGGGCATTTGATTCCAACCATTCTTGTCATAAACTGCTGGTTTTGGATACCACTGCGTGATTTGATACGATTGTCCAACATGTCCTAAACGTGAAATTTCACCACTTGGAATTTTCACTTTAAAAGGTGTAGAAATCATGATTCTTTCCCCGGGATTCAAGGATGTTTTTAGATTTATTTTACAAATATCTAAGTGTTTCGGGTCGTATTCCCATGAAATTTTTTCTCCATTGACTTTAAAGTCTAAGGAATCAATTCCACCTTTGATTGAATCATTGGCAAATCGCAATAATTTTTCTCCATTTAAATAAAGCAGTTTTCCTAATGCAGTTTTCCCGTTGCGGTATGCATTTGGCCATAAATGCACATAAATGAAATCTAATTTGTCGGGAGAATTATTGATGTATTCGAATTCCTCGTAAGCAGAAATAGTGTGATTATTATCGTTTAAGCGAACATTGATTTTGTAATTCACTTCTTGTTGCCAATAGCTTTGAGCATTTACAAGCGACGAAGAAAGGATTAAAATAAGTGATATGAATTTCATAACAAAAAAGATTTAAGCAACAAAAATAAGATTAGTTTTAGGAAAACAAATACCACTCGTGTAATAAATTGAATAAAGATTTTTTAGAACATGAATTTCGAAACAATAATTGAGATTGCAAATAATAATTTTATATTTGTAATAATTATATAAATTTTCCAATGAAAAAACTAATCCTATTGAGTTTGTTATTTTTCACTTTCTCTTGTGCGACAACTAAAAAAACCAATGAATCCAATGAAATAATTACACCAATTGTAGGCGGCGATCAAGATGAACATGGCTGCAAGGCTTCTGCTGGTTACACTTGGAGTTCAATCAAAAACGAATGTATTCGAGTATTCGAACTCGAAAATCAACTTGTTAGTATTGACAAAACAAATATCATAGCTTTTATTTTATCTTCTGATGAAACTTCTGCAGAAGTATTCACAGATAAAGGTGTTTTCTTATTGAATATACAAAGCAAAAATTCTTTTGAAACTCAAGGTTTAAAAGAGGATGTGTTCCTAAAGTTAGAAAATGGCAATTGGATTTTTGGAACAATTTCCAACAATTTAACAACGCACATTTCACAAACTAAAGCTGTTGAATTGCTTGGAAATGATAAAGATGAACATGGTTGCATCGGTTCAGCTGGTTATACTTGGAGTTCCATCAAAAATGAATGTATTCGTGTATTCGAATTACCTTTACAGTTAAAAACGCTTGATGAAACAAGTATTATTGGAGTAACTTTCTCTGAAAACATGAAAATAGCTGAAGTATTTACAGCAAACGGAACGTTTAAACTAAATCTGAAACATGAGAATTACTATGAAAATGCGTCAGAAAATATTGTCCTTAAAAAACAAAATGACAACTGGGTTTATGGAACAATTTCTGATAAAAAGATAAGCCACAAACAGTATGTGACACATTGATTTTACTTAAAAAAATAAAAGCGATACCGAAAAGCTCAACGAGTAGGAAATTAATCAAAACAATTATGAGAAAAAAACTTTACTTATTTACATTAATCGCATTAGGTGGATTCCATTTAAATGCTCAAAACCAAAAATGTTCAGCAATGGATATTTACAACAAAAGAGCAGTAAATAATCCAGAATTAAATGCAAAAAGAGCGCAATTAGAAGTTCAAACACAAACGTGGATTTCAAACAACAATGAAGCTCCAAAAACAAGAAATATTATCACGATTCCAGTTGTTTTTCACGTGATTTACAAAACCGCCGGACAAAATGTAAGTGATGCGCAAATTCAAACTCAATTGGCTGCTTTAAATGAAGATTTCAGATTGTTTAACGCTGATTCTTTGCCTGATGTACATCCATTTTGGGAATTTACAGCTGATACTCAAATCGAATTTTGTTTAGCTTAACGTGACCCGCAAGGAAATGCAACTACAGGAATAACAAGAACACTTACCACCGTGAATGCTTTTACAGGTGAAGATGGTGCTGAAAAAAGAACAGCATCTGGTGGAAAAGACAATTGGGATCCAACAAAATATTTGAATATTTGGGTTTGTGATTTAAGTGCTGGTCAAGGATTACTTGGTTATGCAACTTTCCCATCCGATTTAGCTGATTGGCCAGAAGATGACGGAGTTGTTATCAATTACACAGCTTTTGGTTCAATTGGAACTGCTACTGCACCAAATGATTTAGGAAGAACAGGAACGCATGAAGTTGGACACTGGTTAAACTTGTCACACATTTGGGGTGATGCTGAATGTGGAGACGATTTAGTGAATGATACGGAGATTGCCTTTGAAAGCAATTTTGGATGTCCAACATTCCCTCACAATGCAAATAGCTCATGTGGCTCTGGGGATGCAGGAGAAATGTACATGAATTATATGGATTACGTGGACGATACTTGCATGGTCATGTTTACTTTAGGCCAAGGAAATAGAATGCGTGCAGCTTTGAATGGTCCAAGATCTGGATTACTAACATCCAATGTTTGCCAACCAATCGGAGCGTCATTAAACGAAGAATTAGCGACTAGCTTTGTCATTTCGCCAAATCCAAGCAATGATAAATTTGTGATCAATGCTTCTAATTCAACTAATGCAAACATCAGTGTTTACTCCATTGTTGGAGAAAAAGTCTTAGTTTTTGACCAAATAAATTCTTTCCCATTTGAAATTAACACCAAAGATTTATCAAATGGTACGTATTTTGTAAACTTCCAAGAAGGAACAACAATTGTTACCCAAAAAATTATCATTGCAAAATAAGGAATATGAAAAAACTAATAATTGCACTTGTTTTAATTCCTGTTATTGGTATTAGTTCATGCGATCCAGCAAAACGAATTGCTAAGAAAAAAGCAAAAAATGAACTTTTAAAAATGGATGGAATATATAGACTTAACGTTTCATTTATCAGTATTGGTTCTGGCACTGATTCGGAAGCAAAAAAACAATTTGAACAATTTGTTGCTGATTACGAGACAAAAAATAAAGTAAAACTTGTTTCTGAAATGGCAAAATGGGGCCGCGAAGGAGAAGTAGATTTTTGTTTTAAGCTAGATGAACTCAAAGCGAAACAGCAGGAAAATTTCATTAAAGAACTAAAAGAACATTTGAAAGATTCGCAACTTGTGCGATTCACCGAAAATGTACCTTGTAAAAAAAGATAACATCAGAAAAAGTCTAGTTCACAACGAATTAGACTTTTTTTTTCGTGGAACAGGATCATCCCCAAAACCTCCCCAAGGGTGACAGGAAGAAATTCTTTTGATTCCCAAATACAAACCTTTTATTACTCCCCATTCTTTTAAAGCATCTACCATATAATGCGAACAAGTAGGATTGTATCTGCAATTCGCTGGAAAAATTGGACTAATTATCCATTGATAAATTTTAACGAGGACTAGAAAGGGGAAAATTAAAATTTGCCGGATAATTTGCATCTTGGTAGAAATATTTCATAAAATTATCTAATTTTTTTGTAAGTGTTGTAAATAATATCGTTATTTGTGAAACTAAAACTAAAAAATGAAATCTTTAATCTTTTGTTTATTCTTTGCACCCATTTATTCGCAACTTCCCTCAGATAACTGGGATGATGAAATGGTTGAAGTAATAAATTCTGACAAATCCGGTGTTTTGATGAGTTTGCAACCAATTTTTGACGAAAAATGGCACGAACTCAATCAACCTTTGTTTTGGAAACAAATTATGAGGTTGCACCCAGATTCTTGTGTTTTTAATGTTTCTTCAACACGCCAAATTTTAACGAAATACAGTTCAAAGAAATGGAACAAAAAAACCGAAATTCAAAAAAACAGTTTTAAAGATAGTTTGAGAATTGCTTTCGGTTTGGCTCCAACAGAACAAATTAAATGCACCACTGGAAAAAGTGATTTTTATAAATTTGATCAAGTATATGCCTCACTTACAAAAGGAGTTTTGGCATTTGAACGCTATGAATGTGACCCATGGTATGCACAAGCAATCCTTTTAATTGAAAGTCCAGGTCAACTTGTGAAATCAAATGTTGGTGCTTATGGAGCTTTTCAATTGATGCCAGGAGTTGCAAGAGCGCAAGGCTTGAAAGTCACGAAAACAATTGATGAACGAAAAAACTTTGATCGTTCGGCATACGCGGCCGCATCACTCATCAAAAAAACATGTATTCCTTATGCAAAAAACATGTTGGCAGCAAAAAACATTTCATACAACGAAAGTGATTTGTGGTTTCGCTTATTTGTGATGCACATTTATCATGCTGGCGCAGGAAATGTAAAGGCTGTATTAGATAAAATCAATCCGAGTGTTGGCGGACAAGAATTAATTACTGCTATGTGGCAAACAGAAGCGGGAAAATTTGGAAATGCTTCGCAAAATTATTCTCAGCTTGTTATCGCTTCACAAATGATTTTGAATGAAATGGTTGGTGACGATTGCGTTCGACTTTTTCAATGTTCAGGAGAATAATTTTAGTGAATGAAAGTATTATTTCTTGACACGGTTCATCAAGTTTTAGAAGAAAAACTAACTGAACAAGGCTTTACTTGTATCGATGGAACAAATTTAAGTTTCGAAGATTGCAAGACATATTTAACTGAAATAGAAGGAATTGTCATTCGAGCACGGTTTACTCTGGATGAAAATTTATTAAAATATGCACCTAAACTAAAATTCATTGCTCGTTCTGGTGCAGGAATGGAAAATATTGACACAAACTATTGTAAATCAAGAGGGATTGTACTTTTCAATGCTCCTGAAGGAAACAGAAATGCAGTTGGTGAACATGCTCTAGGAATGTTGTTATCACTTTTCAATAACATTCACACTGCAAATTACGATGTTAAAAATGGCTTGTGGGAACGAGAAAAAAACCGAGGAATTGAATTGGATGGAAAAACAGTGGGAATCATTGGTTTTGGAAATAATGGTGCTGCTTTTGCTAAAAAATTAGGCGGTTTTGATGTTCAAATTTTGGCTTACGACAAGTACAAAACTGGATTTTCTAACTCGCAGGTAAAAGAAAGTGGTTTAGAAGAAATCTTTGAAAATGCCGATGTACTTAGTTTTCATATTCCACAAAATGACGAAACGATTTTTATGGGAAACTCAGAATTTTTCAAGAAATTTCGTAAATCTATTTTTGTGTTGAACCTTTCTCGAGGAAAAATCATTGAGAGCAAGGCACTTTTGGAAGCATTAAAATCAAAAAAAGTGCTTGGAGCAGGATTAGACGTACTTGAATATGAAAAATCTAGTTTCGAAAATTTCTTTGACAATTCACTTCCTTCAGAATTTCAAGAATTGGTAAAAAGACCAGATGTTTTGCTAACTCCGCATGTTGGTGGTTGGACCCATGAAAGTTATTACAAATTGAGTGCTGTCTTAGCTGAAAAGATTATTGCTTGGAAAGAGTCAAAACAAGCGAACTAAAAAACGAAATAAACTGTTCCAATCAAAAGTATTGAATGAATTAATTTAAGTTAATAATTTTTCGAATGAATTTTATTCTTGTATTTCTAGTAAGTATTGGCGCATCGAGTTTAACCTTCTTTTCAGGCTTTGGATTAGGTACAATTTTACTCCCGGTATTCTTGACAATGCTACCAGTTGAGTTAGCGATTTTGGCTACTGCCATAGTACATTTTTCCAATTCACTTTTTAAATTTTTTTTTCTCTTTCGACATGTAGATCGAAAAACGTTTTTCCTTTTTGGAACCCCAGCAATTGTTGCGTCATTTTTTGGCGCTTTATTGGTCAAAAACTTATATAGCTTTGGAACATTATATTCACACACTCTTTTTTCCAGTAAAGAAATTGAAGTGACTTTAATGAATTTTTTGGTGGGAACACTCATTTTAATTTTCACACTTTTAGAATTGAGCAAAAAATTGAATACGCTTATCATCACTGAGAGATTCATCGTTTTAGGTGGTATTTTTTCTGGATTTTTTGGAGGTTTATCTGGACATCAAGGAGCTTTACGTTCACTATTCTTAAAAAATTTAAAATTAAGTAAAGAACAATTAGTTGCAAGTTCAACCGCAATATCATTAGGCATTGACGCCATTCGAATCGTGGTATATTTAAGTTCATTTCATTTGATCACAAATTTAACACAACATAAAAATCTTTTACTTGTGGGTGTTTTGGGCGCATTTATTGGCGTGACAGTAGGAAAAAAATTGTTAAAAAAAATAAATCTCTCGCAACTAAATTTATTTATTTCACTTAGTTTAATAGTATTTTCTTTGTGCTTGATGTTTGGAATTATCTAAGATTGTCTGAAATATCTTATTTTTGTAAAAAAAACAAATCGTATGTCAGGTTCAAGTATTGGTCGTTTATTTAAGTTAACAACGTTTGGTGAGTCACATGGAACAGCAATTGGTGGAATAATCGATGGTTTTCCATCTAATTTTGATATTAACACTGAAGCAATTCAACACGAATTAGATCGAAGAAAACCTGGTCAATCAAAAATTGTGACACAGCGAAAAGAAGCTGATGAAGTGAAATTTTTATCTGGAATTTTCGAAGGAAAAACCACTGGTGCACCCATTGCCTTTATGATTGAAAATAACAATACTAAATCACAAGATTACGACCATTTAAAGGATGCTTTTCGTCCCTCACATGCTGACTTTGTTTACGACAAGAAGTATGGATTTCGCGACCACCGAGGAGGCGGACGTTCAAGTGCACGTGAAACCGCCTCACGCGTTGTTGCTGGAGCATTTGCAAAACAATATTTAGAACAACTTGGGATTAAAATTAATGCTTACGTTGATCAAGTAGGAACAATTTCTATTCCAGAGCAAGCTCAAATTGATTTTTCAGAAATAGAACAAAACCCTGTTCGTTGTGCCCATGATGAAACAGCAAAAAAAATGGAAGAATTGATTCTTCAAACCAAAAAAAGGGGCGATACAGTTGGTGGAACAATAAAATGTAAAATAGAAAATGTTCCTGTTGGTTTGGGTGAACCCGTTTTTGACAGACTTCACGCTGCTTTAGGACAAGCAATGCTTTCAATAAATGCCGTAAAAGGGTTTGAAATTGGTTCAGGTTTTTCAAGTAGCTCAAAATTTGGATCTGAACACAATGATCTTTTTAATTTGGACGGTACAACTAAAACCAACAACAGCGGAGGAATCCAAGGTGGAATTTCCAATGGAATGCCAATTGAATTTAGAACAGCATTCAAACCAGTTGCGACAATACTCCAAAAACAGGAAAGCATCAATTCTAAGGATGAAAAAATAATTTTAGAAGGAAAAGGTCGCCATGATGCCTGTGTCGTGCCAAGAGCAGTTCCAATTGTAGAAGCAATGGCTGCAATTGTTTTGTTGGATTATTATTTGATTGCTAGAGCTTATAAGTAGGTATTAAACTGATTTGAACTTGCACCAATTAAAAAATGGATTTCATTAATTATTCTTTTATTTTTATAAAAGAAATCAAATAATACAAATTTCCCCAAACAAAAAAATCCTTAACAATGAATTGCTAAGGATTTCAATACAAAATAATTTAATCTTATTTTTTTGTTCTACCGTAACGAGAGTTGAATTTATCAATTCTACCTGCAGTATCCACAAATTTAACAACTCCTGTAAAGAAAGGGTGAGATTTGTGAGAAATATCTAATTTTACTAATGGGTACTCATTTCCATCTTCCCAAGTTACTTTTTCAGTTGCGTTTGCAGATGAACGACATAAAAATGAATAGTCGTTAGTCATGTCTTTAAAAACAACAAATCTGTAATCTTCTGGGTGAATATCTTTTCTCATAATATTTATTTTAATCTATTTTTTCGTGTTTTGAAATTCTATTAACTTTCAATTGTTTAAAATTTCGGAGTGCAAAGATATTAAAATAAATTTACAATCCAATAGTTTAATTAATAATTTACAATTTACTTTCCTCTTTTATTTCACCTTTGGAAGTATCTTTAAATTCTTTGATGCCTTTTCCAAGTCCTTTCATTAATTCAGGTATCTTCTTTCCACCAAACATAAGTAGAACAATAGCAAGTATTAATACAATTTCTAAAGGTCCAATTTTTCCCATTTTATTTTAATTTTTTAGAAAAGTCAATCAAAATAGGAGTTGCAACACATAATGAAGAATATGTTCCAATAACAACTCCAACTAACAATGCAAATCCAAATCCTTTAATTGCTGGTCCACCAAAAATAAACATAATTAATAATACCACAAATAAAATCATGGATGTATTAAAAGTTCTACTTAAAGTTGTATTTAAGGATGAATTAATTATTTCTTTGTGATCATCACCGTCTTTTGAGTTTTTCAAGTTTTCACGAATCCTATCAAATACAATCACGGTATCATTCATCGAATAACCAATTACCGTTAGGATTGCAGCAATAAACGCTTGATTTACATCCAAACTAAATGGTAAGAAACCATGCAACAATGCAAAAACTGACAATACAAATAAGACGTCATGTGCAAGTCCTACGATTGCTCCCACAGAATATTGCCATTTTCCAAATCGAATCAAGATGTAGGCAAAAATTGCAATTAGTGAGAGTGTTATCGCAATGGTAGAAGATTTCCATAATTCACTAGAAACTGAAGCAGAAATACTTCTAGATTCCGTTATTTCATACCCTCCCAAACTTGACTTAACAGCATCAAAACCTTCTTTCAACTTATCTGTAACTTCTTGATTTGCATTCTCGTCTTTTAAACGGTAGTTTGTTACAATCTCAACATTAAAATCATTTGATTTTGTTTTAATATCAATTGATGAAACCTCACCATTCTCAACAAAAACCTTAGATAAACTTGAACGTAAAGTTTCAATGTTTACTTTATTTTCAAATTTGGCAGAAAAAGTTCGACCTCCTGTAAATTCAACACTTTGTTTCAAACCTCTTGTCGCCATTGCAGCAACTCCGACAATTGAAACGGCAATTGAAAACATGTAAAAGTACTTTCTTTTACCTACCCAATCAAAATGAAAGTTTTGAAAAAGTCCTTTAGACATTTTAGTATGGAAAGAAATATTTTTTCCTTTCTCTAACCAAGTTGTCATAACCAATTTAGAAATAACAATCGCTGAGAACATAGAAGTAAAAATACCCACAATTAAAGTTGTAGCAAATGATTCAATCTCACCAGTACCAAAAACTTTTAAGATAATAGCAACAAGTAAGTGAGTAACATTTGCATCAATAATTGACGGAAGTGCTTTTTGGAATCCAATTGCAATCGCACCTTTTTTGTCCACACCTCTATTCTCTTCTTCTCGAATCCTTTCAAAAATTAAGATATTGGCATCGACTGCTGTACCAATTGTCAAAACGATACCAGCAATACCTGCTAAAGTTAAAACAGCACCAAAAGAAGCAAGACATCCAAAAATGAAAACTACGTTTATTGCTAAAGCAATGTTTGCTGCCATACCAGCTTTGCCATAGTAGAAATACATGTAAAGTAATACCGCTAAAAATGCAAATCCAAATGAAATTAAACCAGCTCTTGAATTTTCAGCACCGATTGTTGGTCCAACTTTAGCTTGATCTTTAATCACGCAAGGAGCAGGTAATGCACCACCATTTAATAAACCAGCTAAATCTGTTGCTTCTTGGATAGAAAAACTTCCAGAAATTTGAGTATTTCCACCTGTAATTGGTTCGTTTACACGAGGAGCAGAATAAACAATGTCATCCATTGTGATTGCCACAAATTTCCCAACATTATCAGCTGTCATTTGACCCCATTTATCAGAACCTTCAACAGTCATTGTCAAATCAACAGTAATAGTTCCACTTTGTTGGTCCATTCCTTTTGAAGCAACTTTGATATCTTTACCTCCAACTAGAGCTTTCCCATTATCTGGAACTTTCACAGCATAAAGCATGTAAGCTTTTTCCTTTGATTTTTCATCTGCAACCTCAAGATTAGCTGACCACATGAATTTTAAGTCGTCCGGGAAAGCATTTAATACGTCACCTCGAGCAAGAATTTTATTTACTTTCTCCTTATCTTCAACTTTTACAAAACCAATTGTAACAGCACCACCACCTTTAACGTAATCCAACAAACCTTTTTCAGCAGTTTTCAATGACAATGGTTTTGCTTCAGCTTTTTTAGCAGAATCTAATTTAACAATTGCTAAGGAATCCATTCCTGTAGTGTCAACTTCTTCAACAACTTCAACTTCAGCCTGACGAGAAATCATATTTGCTTGACTCAATTGTGAAGCTAATTCTTCTTTCTGATACGTTTCAAAAAATTGTAGGTTTGCAGTTGATTGCAGTTTTTGAGCTACAGTAGCCTCATCTTGAACACCAGGAAGCTCAATATAAATACGATTACTATTTAAATCTTTTTGAATGTTTGGCTGCGCAACACCAAATTGGTTGATACGTTTACTCATTATTTGCTCAACTCCATCCATTGAACTTGCAACCTTTTTTCTCAAAAAAGAAATAACCTCAGAATTTGATGAATTTTTGTTTAACTCATCTACCTCACCAATTGCAAGTTCTTTTACGATTAAACGATTACCGTTTTGTTTCTTATACTCTTCCTCAAATAAGGTGATGAAATCTCCACCAGTTGACATGTGGCGAGAATAAGCTGCGTCATACGGTTTTTTGAAGTTTATATTTCTTGGATTTCTAGCAAAACTTTTTACTAAATCTGGAACTGAAACTTCAAGTACAACACTCATACCACCCACTAAATCCAAACCTAATGCTAAAGATTTTCTCTTAACATCTTGAAAATTTGAACCTAAAACTGGATAAACTTTCGCATCAGCCTTTTCTTTCAATATTTGATTTAAAAAAGCAGCTTTAGCCAACTCTTCATCCTCAGGATTAGAAAAATCAACGCTAGTCCCATTTGGCAAGAGTCCTTTTTCACCTGTTTTTTTAACTTCAGCACGAAGCTCATCCACTCGGATTAAGGCTTCCTTTTCAGCTTTCTTTTCTACTGAGTTAGAAACCCAAGTAAATGACAATTGGTAAACACAAACAACAGCTAATGTTATTGTTAAAAACCAAAAAAATCCTTTATTACGCATATTCGTATATTGATTATTAAAATTTTAAGCCTGCAAATATAGAATTTCCCTTTGTGATTTTCAATCTTTCTGAATAAAAAAAAATTAAAACACTGATAATCAAACAATTAAATTTTTAAAAAATATTCAAAATCATGTTTTTTGGAGGTTTTTGGCAAATTCTAACGTTTTTTCCGCAAAATAATCCCAGCTTTGTTGCTTATTTTTTTCTGCAATATTTTGTTGGAATAATTCATTTAAATTTTCATCAAAAAAATGACAAATTCCCTCTTTAATTTTTTTTGCATCCAATTCCTGAATGATGATTCCAGTTTTGTTATCTTGAACACTTTCTGAAAGTCCCCCGACATTTGTTGCAATAACCGGCACTAAAAACTGGTTTGCAACAGCAATAATTCCACTTTGAGTTGCTGATTTGTAGGGCAAAACACACACATCAGCTACTGAAAAGTAGACTCCAACCTCATCATCCAGAATAAATTTATTTACAACAATAATATTTGACCCATTTTTGGTCTTATCAATTTGCATCTGGTATTTTTCAAAAGAGCGGTAACACTCGCCAACTATTAATAATTGATAAGAATCATCAAGCATTGCGAAAGCATCTATTAATAAATCCAAGCCTTTGTAATCTCGAATCAAACCAAAAAATAAGATGGTTTTTTTGTAAGAATCTAATACAATATTGTCTTTTTGTAATATGGTTAAAGCTTCATTTTTTGAGATTTTTTCGCCAAATAATTGATAATTCGGATGTTCTAATTTCATAATTCTTGCATCTGATTTTATGCTGAGAAGGTCATTTTTAACAATTTCAGACATGACAATAAAGCCATCAAATTGTTTGACAAAATAGCGATTCACCAGGGAATCATAAAATTTTTTTTCGTGTGGAATCAAATTGTGTAACAAGGCAATTTTCACTTTCGCTTTTGATTTTTTGGTGATAAATCCCTTACAAAATGCAAAAAATGTCATCCAATAACTCACTATTAAAACGTCTGGGGAAAATTGATTTATTATATTTTTTGTTTTGAAAAAAGTAAAGGGATTTATGGAATCAATGAGTGGGAGTGATTCTTGACAAATTTCGGAATCTGGATTTTCAACAAATTGAGTTTTTCCTGGAAACAAAAAATTAGGGTATTGCCTTTTGAAATTTATTGCTTGTACTTTGTTTTTCTTCGTTAAAACCGATAGCAGTGCATCACTAAACTGTGCAATTCCGCCTCGATAAGGATAAAAAACAGAAAGAAAAGAAATTTTTATTTTATTCGACTCCAAAACCAATCACCGTATAATATAATTCAGTACCTCTCTTCACTTGAAGCGTATCAAAATCAGAAATAGTTAAATCTTTGTAGTATTTACTAACTAAGCCCACGTTTTTCGCATAAACTTCGGTTTTTCTTCGGTATTCGATTAAATTAGGTTCCATAATTTCCTCTACAACTGTAATCGTAGAGTCAAAATCAAGTTGTCCGAAACTAACAGCCTTGTGTAGGTTTTCATAATAAGCATAAATAGGATCAAAACTATTGAAAGCGTTCATGTCCCATTCTTTATTCAATGTTGGTGAGAAAACTAATTTTATCAGACGTTGATTTTCTTCAACTAGCTCAAATCGGTATTGGTCAATTAGCCCAGTCCACAAATCTTTTACTACGTATTCATTTGTTTGCGTATTAAAGATGTAGCGGTAAATTTTCCGCGCCACTCTACCTGAATTATCAATAATCGTATCACCAATAACAGTTTTTAGCCGGTAATTAGAAGTATCATGAATACCAGAATTTTCATCATGATAGATTTCTGTCACCTCGTATTCAACGAACCTACCATTCTCCATGGGGTAATAAGCCAAATGAAAATCTACCTCTTTTTCATTTTTCTTACAAGAAACGCAAAGTAAGCATAGCACTATAGAAAGATATAATATTCTTTTTATCATTCGTTTAAACTTCTTCTTATTAAAAAAAACGTAAAATTACACATTATATTTTGTGAAAACAAAAATCAATTATTCAATTCCAAAATTTCGGATGGTGTAATAAAGCTCAACTCCATTTACGGGACTTAAAGTGTCAAAGTTGTTGATTTCTAAATCTTTATAGTACTTGCTGATTAAGCCTATATTTTTTGCGTACACCTCTTTTTTTCTTCTATATGCAATTAAGGTTGGCTCCATTACATCTTCAACAACGGTTAGTGTAGAATCAAAACTAAAATTGCCTACTGTCATTTGTTTATGCAAATTTTCGTATTTTACGTTTGCGCTATTTTCATTATTAAAAGCATTCATATTCCACTCTTTATTTAAACTAGGGATGAAAACTAATTTTATTACGCGTTTATTTTCCTCCACCAATTCAGCCCTGCCTTGATCAATAATTGCTGTCCATAAATCCTTAATTTGAAATTCTTGTGCAAGATCATTGTAAATATATCGTTCATACTTTTTAGCTATTCGACCAAAATTATCTATAACAGTGTCTCCAATTGCAATCTTCAATACATAATTAGTCGTTTCATGGACACCAGCTGCATCATCATGAAATATGCTATGCACGTCATACTCTACAAAACGACCTTCATCTAAAGGAAAATAATTTTCATGAAAATTCAAATTCTTGTCATCTTTTTTGCAAGATCCTAAAAAAACTAAAATGAATATACAAGAGCAAACACTTACTATTAGTCTATTTTTACACATGAAAATAAATTTTAATATATGTAGTAAAAGTAAAAAAAATATTCTTGATACCAACAATTTAAATAAAAAACACGAAAATAGGACTAGTTTAAAAAAATGAACAAAAAGCCAAACTATTTGTTTCGGATTTGTAATTTCTTTAAAACCACATTTCATGAACAAAATTGTTTCACTAGTTATTCTATTTTTTATTTCATCTTCATTTTTTGCACAAAACGGAACTTTAACAGGTACGGTAAAAGACAAAAATACCCAAGAACTAATCTTTGGTGCGAAAGTAATTATTGAAAACATCAATAAAGGGGCAATTACGGATGAAAATGGAAACTATAAGATTATTTTAGAAACGGGTACTTACAATGTTAAAGTGCTTGCGACTGGTTATGTTACACAAAATCAATACAATATCGTTCTAAGTTCCGGAGGAATTCAACAAGTAAATTTTGAGCTTGTCAATGCTGTTCTTGATGTGAAAGAAGTTAATGCATCTTATAATAAGGAACAAAAAGTTGCAACGACGGATATGGTTACTCCTTTATCAGTGCAACAATTAACTACCGAAGAAATTAAATCAAATCCTGGAGGAGGTTTTGATGTTTCAAAGGTGGTTCAAACTTTACCTGGAATTGGCTCTAGCGGTGGTGGTGCTCCAAGAAATGATATTATTGTTCGTGGTGGTGCACCAAATGAAAATGTTTATTACCTGGATGGAATCGAAATTCCAGTATTAAATCACTTTCAAACACAAGGTTCTTCTGGTGGAGCTCAAGGGATTTTGAATGTAACTTTTATTGAAGATTTAAAGCTTTCTTCTTCGGCATTTGATGCTCGTTATGATAACGCACTTGCTTCCACCTTCGTGATCAAACAACGTCAAGGAAATACTGAAAAATTAAGCGGTAATTTAAGAGCTAGTTTTACTGAATCTGCATTAACTTTAGAAGGTCCGCTTAGCAAGTCTAAAAAGAATAATTTCCTACTTTCATCTCGTTTTTCCTACTTAGATTTATTGTTCACCTTAATTGACTTACCAATTCGTCCGCGTTATTCAGACTTTCAATATAAGGTAACACATAAATTCAACAACAAAACAAGCTTAACTGCATTAGGAATCGGAGCAATTGATAAGTTTAGTTTTGGGGCAACGAAAAATTCTTCTCCTGAAAATGAATATTTTAGAAGGTCACTTCCTTTTATCGAGCAATGGAATTACACGACTGGTTTTAATGTGAAACATTTGATTAACAAAGGATTCATGAATTTTTCTCTAAGTAGAAATATGTTTAACAACCAAATTGATCGCTTTGAGGATGCAAAAAATGACCAAGAAGAATTTAGAAATTTAAAATTGGTTTCCCAAGAGATTGAAAATAAATTCCGATTTGACTACAATAAATATGTGAATGGCTGGAAATATTCATTTGGGGTCATGGGTCAATATGTGAAATACAACACAGATTTTTATTCAAAACTATCGAATGCGGTTTTAGATACAAATGGAAATGTGATTAGTCCAAAAATTGAAATTTCTTCTAAAAGTGCCATTGAATTTTTTAAATATGGAGCTTTTTTGCAAGTATCAAAGAATTTTTTCAATGAAAAGTTATTGATTTCATCAGGACTCCGAAGTGATATGAATAATTTCTTAGAAGATGGAAACAATTTGTTAAGAACACTTTCTCCGCGTGTTTCTGCCTCATACAGACTTAGCAAGCGAGTTGATGTTTCCGCTTCTTTTGGTTCTTATTACAAAATTCCAACTTATACCAGTTTAGGTTATCGTGATGCCAATAATGTGTTGGTAAACAAAAATTTAAAGTACATCAATTCCAAGCATTATGTTTTAGGAGGACAATTTCTTCCTAATGAAAGTTTGAGAATTACCTTGGAAGGGTTTTACAAAACCTATTCAAATTATCCAGTTTCTGTTGCAAATGGAATTTCTTTAGGAAATCAAGGTTCTGAGTTTGGAGCAGTTGGGAATGAAGCGGTAACAAGCACTGGAGATGGTGAAACTTATGGTTTTGAAATCTTCGTTCAACAAAAGTTAATCAAAAAGATTTTTTATTTTGCAAGTTATTCGTTTGTAAGAAGTTTTTATTCTGGTTCAGACAATGCACTAATAGCTTCTGCTTGGGATAATCAGCATTTACTTTCTGCCACCTTAGGATATAAATTGAAAAAAAATTGGCAAATTGGTGTTAAATACCGATTGGCTGGCGGAGTGCCTTATACTCCATTTAATTTGGAACAATCGCAAGAAACTTATGCCACAACAGGAGTTGGATTTTTAGATTACACCAATCTAAACGGAAATCGTTTACAAGCATTTAATCAAGTAGATTTAAGAATAGATAAAATTGCCAATTTTGATAAATTCACACTTACGTTTTTTATTGATATCCAGAATTTATTGTTGAATTCACAGCAAGGAACCCCGTATTACACTTTCAAAAGAAATGCCGACAATACTGCTTTTGAAACTACAGACGGACAAGCACTTAAAGTTGATGGTTCAAATGCAATTCCATTGGTCTTGGAGAATAATTCGAAAAATGTAACGCCAAGTTTAGGTTTGATTTTTGATTTTTAAGGGAGGTTTGATAGGAAAAAATGTTAAAAGCGAAGTTGACTTTGACTCATTTCAACCAATTTATACTTTATCATTCATAATTTATCATTACACCCCTAACTCGGATCAACATCAATCACCAATCGGACAGATTTATTACTAGCCTTTCCGTAAAAATTGTCGATAATGGACTGAATGTGGGTTTTTACTTGAACAGGAGAAACATCTCTTTCAATTTTCAGGGTGATTTGTTTCAAAAATAGATTGTTAATTCGTCGAATAATTGGTGCTTCAGGACCTAAAACTCGTTCCATAAAAACAGCTTTTAATGCGTTTGCAAGTTCCATTGAAGAAACATTTAACTCATTGTCATTTTTACTTTTTAAAGTAATTTTAATTATTTTGTAAAACGGGGGATAAAAAAAGTTCTTCCGTTCAATTAATTCATTTTTATAGAAACCAATGAAATCGTGCTCAATTACTTTTTGAATAATCCAATGTTCTGGTTCACGCGCTTGAATAATTACTTTTCCACGTTTCTTTTTTCTCCCAGCTCGACCTGCAACTTGTGTCATTAATTGAAAACTTCGCTCAAAAGCTCTGAAATCAGGACGATTCAACATCATGTCTGCGTCCAAAATACCTACCAAACTTACATTGTCAAAATCCAGACCTTTGGTAACCATTTGCGTTCCGATCAAAATGTCAATTTTTTTCTCTTCAAAATCAGTAATGATATTTTGATAGGCATTTTTGGACCGAGTTGAATCTAAATCCATACGTGCAATTTTGACATCTGGAAGAAGTATGCTCAAATCATCTTCAATTTTTTCTGTACCAAAACCTAACATCCGAAGTCTATTACTTCCACAATTATTGCAGGTCCCAACTGGAGGACTTGTATAGGAGCAATAATGACATTTCAGTAAATTCAAATGTTTATGATAAGTCAAAGAAACATCACAAGACTTACACTTTGGAATCCAAGCGCAAACTTCACAAGTCCACACAGGAGTGTAGCCACGTCTATTTTGAAACAGGATAATTTGTTCTCCAGCTTTTAAAGCTTCTTGCATGTTCTCCAACAAAAAAGCCGAAAAATTTTCGTGCATGGATTTATTTTTCCGTTCTCTTTTTATATCGGCAACAAATATTTCAGGCAATTTTATTCCACCAAAACGTTCGCTAATTTCTACTAATCCAAATTTTCCTTGCTGCGCATTGTAATATGATTCCATGGAAGGAGTCGCTGAACCTAAAAGCACTTTCGCATTGAACGATTTTGCCAAAACAAGAGAACAATCACGTGCATTGTATCTTGGAGAAGGGTCATATTGTTTGAAAGATGATTCATGTTCTTCATCAACGATAATTAATCCGAGATCTTGGTAAGGAAGAAATATGGAAGAGCGAGCACCAAGAATAATCCTAAATCTTTTTGGATGATTGATTAAAACGTGGTTCCAAATTTCTACTCGTTCATTTTGATTAAATTTAGAATGATAAACGCCCACCAAATCACCGAAATAAGCAGAAAGTCGCGTAATTAATTGAGTTGTAAGCGCAATTTCCGGTAACAAAAACAAGATTTGTTTCCCTTTACTCAATTGTTCTTCAATGAGTTCAACATAAATTTCAGTTTTCCCAGAACCTGTAATTCCGTGTAGTAAACATATGTCTTTTTCTTGAAAACATTCCCTAATTTCGTCCAAAGCTTTTGTCTGAAAAGAGGCTAAATCCTTCTTATCTTTGAGTTCTTTATTTTCTAAAGCAAATCGGTCAACTTGAAAACGATGTGATTCGATAATTCCATTTTTTTCCAAAGATGCCAAAGCTGAAGTGGAAATTTCTTTATCTAATAATATTTTTTTTGGAACAAAGGAAGTGTGTATTTGTTGCATATCAATTTCCTGAAGGATGGAAATTAGTGCATAAAATTGTTTTTCCTTTTGCTTGCTATTTTCAAGTTTTTGAAGAATTTCGTTCAGTTTTTCTTCACTTTGATATTCTGCCGTAAAACCAATATATACTGCTGTTTTCGGAATAAATTTATGACTCATTTCTTCTTGTGAAATAAGTACGTGTTTTTCAATTAATTCCTTTATTATCGGGTGAATGGTTTTGATTCCTACAATTTCTGAAATTTCTTTCAAATCAAGTACCTCTTGAATTTCTAAAGCTTCTACAATTTGAAATTGTCTGTCTGTTAATTCTTCCGTGTTGCCATTAAAATCAGGATGTAGGGTGATTTTGGTTTCAGAAGCAAGTTTGAAATTTGAAGGCAAAGCAGCATTCATGACATCTCCCAATGGGGACATGTAATAAGCAGAAATCCATTTCCAAAGTTGGTATTGTTTTCCTGTGATAATTGGGTTTTCATCCAAAATGTACTCAATGTACTTTACTTGATAATCTTTTGGAACCGTTTCGTGAACTTTTGTAACAATTGCAGTATATAATTTTGCCTTTCCGAAAGGAACAACAACGCGAATTCCCTCCTTAATGAAATCATTCATTTCAAATGGAACTCTGTAAGAAAACTCGTTGTTTACAGCAAGTGGAATTATAACATCTGCAAATAATGTTTTGCGTTCATTCATGCAGTAAAGTTACAAATCTATGTTTTAAGAAATGAATTTGTTGAAAATTAATCGCAATAATAATTTTGATTTTGGTCAGCTACATTATCACTACAGAAACGTAATAATCCAGTAAATTGCCCTTGGCACAATTCCTTCATTGATGGATTGTTTAAGCATCCAAGCGAAACACCACCAAAATTGGTAACCTTTGGCTTGTAAATACTTTCGTAATAACGAGAAGCAAAAATTCCTATTACTCGATGACCATTTGTCGCTGACAAATTCGTATAAGAAGGTTTGTTTTGAGCCAAACTTGAGGAAGGTTGATTAACAATCAAATATTTTTGCAAATCATTACTTGCACCATTAATTAAAACTTTTATTCCTTTTAAAAGACGACGATCGATTGTATTATCATTCGTGGCGTTTTGAGCGATCAACTCATAAAATGTTTGACCAGATGCTGAAGAGTTTTTTAATGAATTCGCTTTAATGTCATCCGCATCAATATTTGCCAAGTTCCATTCAAATGATTTTGTGTATTTCAAAGTTGTACCAGTAAACTCTTCAAATTCAACCAAAAGTTTTACCTCCATACGTTTTGCATTTCCCGTATTGAAAGCTATGTTTGTGGAAGCATAACCATATTGTGCCACATTCGTTTGCGCAAAACTAAATTGACTGTTTGGTGTAGGCTGTGAAATTGTAATTCCACCAACTAATTCAGTTTCACCCTTCACCGTAAATTCACCATTATTGATCGATGCTTCAAATTTGTAAACTGTTCCTTCGGTATTTATTAGTGGTGCGGCGCTTGTCGTTTTGAAGTAATATAATTTTTGTTCTGGGGCATAAAAAGCACCGTTTGTATCTTTGTTTTGTACAATTGTATCTTTCAAAACAAAAGTTCTTGTTAAGGTTCCAAAAACATATTCTTTTACCGTTGCATCCACTTGATCAAAGTAACTAGAATCTGGCACTTGAGCAATTTCTAGCGAATTACCTCCTCCAAAAAAAGCTTTTGTTATTTTCACAAAATGCACCGTATCTTTCTGATTAAGTGTAGCATATACAATTGCAGTTTGCTTTCCGTCTGTGCTTGGAAGAATTTCTTCTGAACAAGAACTCAAAAATAAAAGTAAAAATAAGGGAATGCTAAAAAGAAGTTTTTTCATAGTTTTGTAATTCATCAATAATCGAGTTTCAAAATTACACAAATAATTTGAATAAAAACTACCGTTAAATCAAGAAAAAGGACGTTTAACTCAATTATTTATTTTGCAAAAAAGCAATCCCTTGACTTTTCATCTAGAATGCACTCATATTCCTTAGATACGTTGTCAAGTTTTATTTCTTTGTATTTAAAGTCAATGAGTGGTCCGAAATTATAATCTAATATACCATATTTCCCATTTTTCTTAGCCAAATAAATTCCACTATTCACATAATTGTAGGTCAATTCCTCGTAATCAAAACCTGTAAGAAATTTTTGTTTTTTCGCATCGAAAACTGCCAATTTACTTTCTTTTTTTACTAAATAAAAATTGGAACTATTCAGAGCATAAATCGAATCATATTCATTTTCCAAAACGGGAATAGATGAAAAGGACATGATTCCAAATTTTTTATTTATAACACTAATTGGGGTCTGCTGAAAAAGTCAGACCCTAATTTGAACTAGATTTGAGTATTTCCTATTAGAAAAATAATTTTGGTGAATACTCAAAATTTTTGAAAGGATAATTTTTAGGCAATACTGTACTAGCTCAG